>NZ_JBEXID010000039.1:0-69540 GCF_040608395.1 Streptomyces sp. NPDC005181 | reverse complement strand
ATCCCGTGGCCGCCGGCCTCGTCGACAAGAGCTGCGGTCTCCTCGATGGTCTCCGCCCGCGGCTCTGTCGTGCGGGGGGCGTCCGGCGGCCGGTTCCCCTGCCCTCAAAGCGCCGGACGGCTTGAATGTCTCGCCCAGCGCCGACTCGAGCGTGGACGCCCGACGGGCCTGAATTCTCCGGACGTGAACGCCGGGCACGGGCGGACAAGCCCGTCCGGGACTTGAGAACAGCCGTTCGGCGCAGACCGTGGGGCGCGCCTCGGTCACGGGGCCAGCGGTGGGCGAGGGTTCTCGTTCGAGTTGGGGTTCGAGTGGGGGTCGGTCTCCCGGATGACCTCGCCCTGGACGACCTTTCCGTCCGGGCGGTGGATCCGGGCCTGCTGGAACGCGTCGGAGAGACTCCCCGGTGCCGCGGCGCGCATCCGGCGCTCCAGGGACTTCTCCGTGTACCTGCCGAGCATCGTCCGCACCGGCGGCAGCAGCAGAAGAAGTCCCGCCACGTCCGAGATCATCCCCGGGATCATGATCAGCAGCCCGCCGAGCATCAGGAACCCGTTGCCCTTGGTGCCCGACGGGGCGGCGGGCGACGCGGCGGTGGCCCCCGGCTGCCCCGGCATCTGCTGGAGCGTCTCGGTGAGGTTGCGGAAGGCCCGGCGGCCGGCCGACTTCATCACGACGGCCCCCAGCACGACGCCGCCGATCAGGAGCAACAGCACGGTGAATCCGCCCGCGCCGTCCGCCACCACGGTCAGCAGCCAGATCTCCAGCACCGCCCAGGCGGCGAGGGCGAGGGGGATGAAGGTACGGGCGCGCGAGCGCCGCTGGGCGGTCGGGGGCGGTGTGCCGGTCGTCATGGTCCCCAGTGTGCCTGGACGCACGTCCGAGCGGGATAAGCGGGAGGTGAGGGCGATCAGGCGGGCTTGCGGCCCAGGACCCGGTTCGTGCGGGTGGTGACGCCCCATGCCGTGACCCGCCACAGCGCCTCGACGAGGATGTCGCGGCTCATCTTGGAATCGCCGATCTCGCGGTCCACGAAAGTGATCGGGACCTCGACCACGTAGTACCCGGCGTCGACGGCGCGGCGGGCCAGGTCGACCTGGAAGCAGTAGCCCTGGGAGGCGACCTCGTCGAGGCCGATGCCCTGCAGGGTCTCCGCCCGGAAGGCCCGGTAGCCGCCGGTGACGTCCCGTGTCTGCAGCCCGAGCAGCAGCCGGGAGTACGTGCTGCCGCCCCGGGAGATCATTTCGCGGGACTTGGGCCAGTTGACCACGCGCCCGCCCGGCACCCAGCGGGAGCCGAGCACCAGGTCGGCGCCCTTGAGTGCGGTGAGCAGCCGGGGCAGTTCCTCGGGCTGGTGGGAGCCGTCGGCGTCCATCTCGACAAGGACGCCGTAGCCGTGCTCGATACCCCAGCGGAAGCCCGCCAGGTAAGCGGCACCGAGCCCTTCCTTGCCCTGCCGGTGCAGCACCTGGACCTGGTTGTCGGCGGCGGCGAGCTCGTCGGCGATCTTGCCTGTGCCGTCGGGGCTGTTGTCGTCGGCGACCAGAATGTCCACGTCCGGCACTGCGGCGCGCACCCGGGCGACGATCGGCTTGATGTTCTCGGCCTCGTTGTAGGTCGGGATGATCACCAACGCTCTGCCGAGCGGGCCGTATCGCCTCTGACCGCCGTCGTTCACTTACTGCCCCTCACGTCCGTACGAGGTGCACACCATATCGACCGCACCCGGGACCGAGGACCGACGCGGTCGGAAGGTATCGGCGGCCGGGCCGGACAGAAGGACGGAAGTGCGGACAGAAGCGCGGACGGAACTGCGGATCGGGGCCCGGCGTCCTTCGGGCCGACCTGGGTCCCGCTGGCTGCGGGTCGACCGAAAGCCGTTGTCTACTGAACGTCCGGGCCCCACCCGGGTCGCACCTGCCGTCCGGTTCGAACCTTCCCTCGCCCCCGAGGCGCGGGCGCTGAACCTGGCTGTCAGTGGTGGTGCACCGGTGCGGCACACCACCCCATGACCCAGCGGCGTTCGACGACTGCGTGGAGGTTCAACCGGTCGGACGTCCTGTGGTGGACTCGGCCGAACCTACCGGCCCGTGGGCGCTTTCTGTCAATACCCGTCTGACCTGCAAGGTTTACTGATCTTGCCTGGTCAGTACCGGAGATTCCCAGGTCGTGGGGAAGCGCGGGCGCCTTCGATCGGCGGTACGAAATGTCCGGACGTCACCCGTTCGGCCTTACGTAGACAGTTTGTCCGAAGATCACGGTACGCAGACAGACCGGAAGTTCACCGCCCGGAGTGAGATCCGGAAGCCCGGGCGTCCCGGACCGCGGGTCCGTCGACCATCGGGCGACCCGGTCGTCCGGGGCCTGGACCACGAGTTCCTCGGTGCGCCAGACGGCGTAGTCGGCGGGTGCACCGGGCACCAGCGTGCCCGCGTCGTCGCGACCGATGGCGCGCCAGCCGCCCCTGGTGTGCGCGGTGAAACCGGCCCGCACGGAGATCCGGTGCTCGGGCGTGCGGTGGAACGCGGCGGCCCGTACGGTCCCCCACGGGTCCAGCGGGGTCACCGGGCTGTCCGAGCCGAAGGCGAGGGGCACACCGGCCCGCAGGAGGCCCGCGTAGGGGTTCAGGGCGCGGGCACGCTCGACGCCTAGCCGTTGCGCGTACATGCCGTCCCCGCCGCCCCAGGCCGCGTCGAAGGCGGGCTGGACGGAGGCGGTCAGACCCAGCTCCGCGAAAGCGGCGATGGTCTCGGGGGTGAGCATCTCGGCGTGCTCGACGCGGTGCCGGGCGGCCCGGATGCGGGCCAGGCCGAGCGTTTCGGACGCGGCCCGGACTCCTGCCACGACGGCGGAGACCGCAGCGTCGCCGATGGCGTGGAAGCCGGCCTGCAGACCGGCCTCGGTGCAGGCGGTGACATGGGCGGCGATCTGCGCCGTGTCCAGGTGGGCGGTACCGGTGTGTCCGGCCGGACCGTCGGCGTACGGTTCGTGCAGGCACGCGGTGTGCGAGCCGAGGGAGCCGTCGACGAAGAGATCCCCGGCGGCGCCGAGCGCACCGAGTTCGCGAATCCTGCGGGCATCCTTCTCGTCGCCGACCTGCTCGGCCCAGTAGCCGAAGACCCGCGGGCCCGGCCGCCCGGCGGCGAGCCTCAGCAGACCGGTGAAGTCCTCCTCGTCGGAGATGTCGGGTCCGCCGCACTCATGGACGGTGCCGATGCCGAGCGAGGCGGCGTGGTCCAAGGCGGCGCGCTGGGCGTCGGCGCGCTGCTGCGGCGAGACGGCGTTGTGCGCGGCGGAACGCACCGCGTGGTGGGCGGCGCCGGTCAGCGGGGCGTCGGGGTGGTAGCCGGTCAGTGCGGTGACGCCGGGGACCAGATCGAGGAGGGCGGTGGTGACGACCGCCGAGTGCACATCGATCCGGGGCAGATAGACGGGCCGGCCGCCGGCCGCCGCGTCGAGTTCGCCGCGCGACGGGGGCCGCTGCCCGGGCCAGCGTGCGGCGTCCCAGCCGTGGCCGAGGACGACCCGGTCGGCGGGATGCGCGGCCGTGTGGGTGCGTACGAGATCGAGGGCCTCGGCCAGGGTGCGGGCGCCCGAGAGGTCCAGACCGGTGAGGGCCAGGCCGGTCGATGTGGTGTGGACATGGGCATCGGTGAACGCCGGAGTGACCAGCGCCCCTTCGAGGTCGATCACTTCGTCGACGCCGCTCGCGAAGGCGTCGGCGGCTCCTTCCGAGCCCACCCAGGCGACATGGCCGCGTTCGACGACCATGGCGGTGGCGAAGGGGTCGGCGGGGCTGTGGACGTCTCCACCGCGCAGCAGCACGGTGCGGTGTTCGCTCTGGGGGGCGGTGCTCTCGGTCATGGGACCAGTCTGGCGCCTGCACGGAGCGGCGCGGTCCGCACCCCCTCGGAGCCGTCGGCGGGCGCGTCTCAGATCTGCGGGGGCCGTGCCTCGTACGGGGTGGAGAGGACCACGGTGGTGCGGGTGGAGACTCCGGCCAGCGAGCGGATCCGGGTGAGCAGGTGTTCCAGCTCCAGCGGGGTCGCGACCCGCACCTTGAGGATGTAGTTCTCGTCGCCCGCGACGCTGTGGCACGCCTCCAGTTCGGGCACGCCGGCGAGCCGCTCGGCGATGTCGTCCGGCGCGCTCGGGTCGAAGGGTTTCACCGAGATGAATGCGGTGAGGGGCAGTCCGACGGCCTCGGGGTCGACGACCGCGGCATAGCCCCGGATCACCCCGCGCTGCTCCAGCCTTCGGACACGCTGATGAACGGCCGAGGTGGACAGGCCGGTGGCCTTGCCCAGGTCGGTGTAGCTCATCCGCCCGTCCTTGACGAGCAACTCCACAATCTGACGGTCCAGCTCCTCCATGCGGTCAACCTATGGCCCCCGGTCCCTCCAGGCACAGTCGTAGAAGCCCCGAACCGGGCACCTGCACCGGGCATGTGACGAATGCCACAGGTTTACGGGTAGGTAGCCGACGACCTCGTGGTTACGGCCGAGGCGCGACGGGAAGTGCTTGCTGTGGTCGAGGCCGTGGCGCCTTGTCGGCCCACCTGAGGGGGAGATTCTCCATGCAGAGCCTGAAGCTCACCGGACGCACCGAACCGGAGCCTGTTGAACCCGTCGAGGACTCCGCTCCCGACGCGTACGACACTTTTGAGATGTACCGGGTGATCTGCCCGGACTGTGCGCAGCCGATCGCGCTGCTGGCCGACGAGGATGTGTTGCCGGAGCACGCGCTCTGCCCGACCCCGTGGAACCCGTTCGTCCTCACGGTGTGCGCCGGCACCGGCCGCGGCGTCGCGCAGACGCGCCCCGCCGACGAGTCGCTCGAACTCCACGAGCAGGAGACGGGACTGCTGTTGACGCTCCCTCAGGGACTCGACTGGAGGATGCAGCCCTTCTCGCACGCCGGTGGTGTCGGTTCGCGCCCGCTGCGGGTCCCGCAGATGCGCCGTAACGCGGCCTGACACGGCCCGACGCCGCCGGAGACCTCCGGCAGCACCTGACAGACACCTGCACTGCACCACGACGGCCGAACCGGCGTGGTGCGGGCAGCATCGAGGCACGCCCGCGAGGCAGGGGAACCTGGCGAACGGGCGCTCGAATCCACCCGGCAGTGACCCGGCCCCGTCCCACGGCGTTGGCCTGACATGACGCTGCTGCATTCAACGGCCGGCCCCGGTCGCCGCCGTCTCGCCGCTCCGACCTCCGAAGAATCGGTTCCGCGGCCCGGTCCCCAGCCGGCGCCTAAGCCTGCACCCGCACCGTCTCCGCCGCGCGCGGTGCCGCATTCGACCGATCCGCCCATCTACCGGGCCATGCTGAGTCATTGGGAGTCCACCGGCCGTACCCTGCCGGGCCGCCATGACCAGGAGTGGAACCGGATCATGACGACGCCGGTGTGGTCGGACCGGCCACTGCGGCTCAGCGCGTCTCGGGACCTGCGAGGTGGCGCGCGATGACCATGCGCTGAATCTGGTTGGTGCCCTCGACGATCTGCAGCACCTTGGCCTCGCGCATCAGCCGCTCGACGGGGAAGTCGAGGGTGTAGCCGTAGCCGCCGAGGACCTGGACGGCGTCGATGGTGACCCGCATGGCCGCGTCGGTGCAGAACAGCTTGGCCATGGCGGCCTGACGGGAGAACGGCCGACCCGCGTCACGCAGCCTGGCGGCCTCGAGGTAGAGCGCGCGGCCCGCCTCGATCTGGGTGGCCATGTCGGCGAGCATGAACCGCAGCCCCTGGAAGTCGGCGATGGGACGGCCGAACTGCTGCCGTCCGGTGGCGTATCCGATGGCCTCGTTCAGGGCCGCCTGCGCGACACCGATGGCACAGGCGGCGATACCGAGACGCCCGGAGTCGAGTGCGGACAGGGCGATGGCGAAGCCCTGCCCCTCCTCACCGATCCGGCGCGCGTCGGGTACCCGTACGCCGTCGAAGTGCAGTTGGGCGGTGGGCGAGCCCTTCATGCCCATTTTCTTCTCGGGGAGGGCCGCGTTCAGCCCCTCGGCGTCGCCGGGGACCAGGAAGGCGGTGATGCCTCGGGCACCCTCGACGCCGCTACGCGCCAGGACCGTGTAGAAGTCGGCGATCCCACCATGGGTGATCCACGCCTTGGTGCCGGTGATGACCCAGTCGTCGCCGTCCCGTACGGCCTTCGTGCGGAGCGAGGCGGCATCGGAGCCCGAGGCGGGCTCCGAGAGGCAGTAGGCGCCCAGCAGGCCGCCTCCCAGCATCGCCGGAAGATGTTCCGCCTGCTGCTCCTTGGTGCCGTATCCGGCGAGGGCGTGGCAGGCGAGCGAGTGGACACTGACACCGAGACCGACGGTGAGCCGGGCGGCCGCGAGTTCTTCGAGAACCTGGAGGTAGACCTCATACGGCTGGTCTCCGCCGCCGTAAGCGGAGTCGTACGGCAGACCGAGGAGTCCGGACTCGGAGAGCAGCGTGAAGACTTCGCGCGGGAACCGGCCGGCGTCCTCCTCCTCCGCCGCCCGTGGCGCGATCTCCCGCTGGACGATGTCGCGGACCAGCGCGACGAGCTGCCTGGACTCCTCGGTGGGCAGACGACGCTCCACCAACTGCGGGGCACGGTCGGACATGACGGCGCTCTCCTCCCTGTCGGGCGTTGCGGCGGTCGCGCGCGCGGGGTGTGAGCGGCGCCGCCGGGGAATTCCGGGCCGGGGCCCGGACAAGCACTACTACCCAACCGATGCTGCCCTCCCGGATTACGAGAGCTGCTGGCCAGCGGCTGTGGCGGGTTGAGTATGCCCGATCGGACGGTATCCGTCACCGGGTGCCGGAGCGGGCGGCCGGGTGGCCCGTGCGGGGCCCGGATCGCCATCCGGATGGTCCGAACAATTGACCCAACTGGTCTAGTCCACCTACGGTTCCCACGTGGCCGGCCTCATCGCGTTCATGCCAAGTCCGTGTCGAGTCGGCCGTATGTCCCCCCACTCGCAAGCCCCCTCCCCCACGAGGAGCCACGATGATCGGACTTCACCGTCCCCGCGCCCGGTTCCGGGCGCTCGCCGCAGCCGTCTGTACCGCCGCCCTCGGTGCCACCCTCCTCGGTGCCGCGGGCCCGGCGTCGGCCGGCGCAGCCACCGGAACCGCCGAAGCCGCCCCCACAGCGGCCGGCAGCAAGGTGGTCGGATACTTCACCGACTGGGGCGTCTACCAGCGCAATTACCACGTCAAGAACATCGAGACCTCGGGCTCGGCCGACAAGCTGACGCACATCAACTACGCCTTCGGCAATGTCACCGGTGGCAAGTGCGCGGTCGGCGACAGCTATGCCGACTACGAGAAGGCGTACACCGCCGACCAGTCGGTCGACGGCGTCGCCGACACCTGGGACCAGCCGCTGCGCGGCAGCTTCAACCAGCTGCGCAAGCTGAAGAAGCTGCACCCGAACCTGAAGGTCATCTGGTCGTTCGGCGGCTGGACCTGGTCCGGCGGTTTCGGTGAGGCGGCGAAGGACCCGGCCGCATTCGCCCAGTCCTGCTACGACCTGGTGGAGGACCCCCGCTGGGCCGATGTCTTCGACGGCATCGACATCGACTGGGAGTACCCCAACGCCTGCGGTCTGACCTGCGACACCAGCGGCCGGGACGCGTACGGCAACGTGCTGGCGGCGCTGCGCGCCACGTTGGGCACGGACAACCTGGTCACCTCGGCCATCACCGCCGACGGCTCGGACGGCGGCAAGCTCGACGCGGTCGACTACGGGGGCGCTGCGAAGTACGTCGACTGGTACAACCCGATGACGTACGACTTCTTCGGCGCCTGGGACGCGCAGGGCCCGACGGCCCCGCACTCCCCCCTGACCTCGTACACCGGGATTCCGAAGGAGGGCTTCACCAGCGACGCCGCCGTCACCAAGCTCAAGGCCCTCGGCGTGCCCGCCTCGAAGCTGCTGCTCGGGATCGGCTTCTACGGCCGCGGCTGGACGGGTGTGACGCAGGACGCGCCGGGCGGAACGGCGACCGGTGCGGCCACGGGTACGTACGAGGCGGGCATCGAGGACTACAAGGTCCTCAGGACCAGCTGCCCGGCGACCGGCACCGTGGCCGGCACGGCGTACGCGCACTGCGGGACCAACTGGTGGAGCTACGACACCCCGGCCACCATCGCCACGAAGATGGGCTACAAGAACCAGCAGGGCCTGGGGGGCACGTTCTTCTGGGAGTTGAGCGGTGACACCACGAACGGCGAGCTGATCAAGGCGATCAACTAGCCGCAGCCGTGCGCTTCATGGGGCGGGGAGCCGGCGAGGCTTCCCGCCCTGTTGCGCCGACGCACGGCTGCTCACATGAGGCCGGCCTGGGTGACGAACATGGCGACGAGGACGACGAGCGTCCAGCCCAGCACGTTCTCCAGCAGCTTGGACCGGTTCTCGGGACCTCCGGTCCGCGCGCGGCGGCGGGCAGTGACGGTGGTTGCGGTGGTCGCGGTCATGGCATCTCGCTCGGTCGTCCGGCAGTGAACGTCCCCCCGTGACCCGACCAGACTGCCACCAGGGCGGGCCCCCGGGGTAGATGACATCCGTCACTGCCCCGGGAGCGCCGGACCGCGTCAGCGGATGCCGACGGCCGCCAGAGCCCGCTCCTGGGCGGGCGTCGGGTACGCCGGGAAGTACAGGTAGCAGACGCCGCCTGTGCCGGACACCACTTTGCCGCTCGCGTTGTAGCGCTTGGTGCGGAGCCAGATCGTCTCCCACTCGTGCCGCTTGTAGATCCGGCGGACGGCCTCGTCGCTCGGCGAGGCCGGGTCGTTGGCGATCACATCGCCGTCCGCCGTGAACCCGATCACGGTCATGAGATGGCCGGATGTCCCGTACCCGGCCCCCGTCAGCTCCTCCTTGAGGAAGGACTGCGACGTTATGGCCGGGATACCGGCCCGGATCAGGGTCTCCAGGTCCGTCAGCGAGCGCAGCCGCGTCACGACCGCGCTCATGTCGTCGTACGTGGCGGCATAGGCGGCGTTGAACGGCCAGTTGCCGCAGCCCTCGTACTGGTAGTCGTACGTGAAGCGGGCCGCATGGCAGACCTGCGGGTCGGCGAGGCCCGGCTTCACCCAGGCCAGGTCCTCGGCGGTGGGCCTGCGCCCCCAGTACTCGATGATCATCTGCGAGGAGGTGGGGCTGCACCACGCCTCGCCGCCGTTGTCGTACTCCGGGTACTGGCCCGCGTGCACGCTCTGCGAGTAGCGCGGCACCGGCAGCTCCCGCGCGAGGCCGGGAGCGCTGGGCTCCACGGTGAAGCGGTCGGGGATGTCCGAAGCTATCGCGCCCAGCCGCCACACGGTCGGGGTGAGGCTGCTGCCCGGGGTGCGGTACAGGGTGAGCCGCAGCTTGTACGAGACCAGCCGCAGCCCGCTCGCCGCGTCGTCCACCGAGAAGGTGTCGGTCCAGATGGAACTCTTGCCGTCGGTCTGGTCGTCGACGGAGGTACGGCGGATGTCGCCGTCACTCGCCGCCCAGCGGCCCATCACATACCAGGGGGTGTCGGTGGCGTCGGAGTAGCGGCCGCTCAGCTCGACCTGGATCCAGGTGCCTGCCGGGGTGTCCGCGTTCCAGGACGCGATGACCTCGGTCGCCGGGACGGCGGACCGGTGCCGGGGCGAGGTCCAGGTCGCGTACTCCCAGGTGGCAGTCTTGCCGGTGTGCGGGTCGGTGTAGTCGGTGCGCCCCCGGGGGTCGCCGATCACCAGGCCGGGCCTGTGTCCCGCGACGGCGCGCGTTCCGGCGCCGGAACCGCTGCGCCAGTCGGTGTACGTACTCCAGGAGTGGTTGTCCACCAGAAAGGCGGCCGCCGCGTGGGGCGGGGCGGCAGTCGGCATCGCGGCGGCCGCGGAGCCGGCGGACGACGCCGTACCGGCGGCGGCCGCCACCGCGAGCGCGACGGTCAGCACGGTTCTGCGTGAGGTCGGACGGTTCATGGGCGAAACCCCCGGTCGTAAGCGGAATGGGGCTGCGGGTGCACGACAGTGCGCCAACTATTGCGGGTCGCAGCCGGATTCGGCCAGCAAATCGCGGTGTACCGCCGAACCAATATTGGTCTGGACCACTGGCGTGACCTGCGGTTGCTTGGGACCGGCTCGTAGGCTGGGCCACATGAACGACCTCTCGCGCCACGCCTCCCGGCTGCACGCCCTGCCGCCGTCCTGCGGACCGCTGCGACTGATCGCCGTCGACGGCCATGCGGGCTCGGGCAAGAGCACCCTCGCGTCCCGCCTGTCGGCCGCGCTCGGCGACGCGCCCGTACTGCGGCTGGACGATCTGGCCACGCACGAGGAGCTGTTCGACTGGGTGGACCGGGTGCGCGACCAGGTGATCGGGCCGCTGTCGCTCGGCGAGAGCGCACGCTATGCGCCGTACGACTGGACCGCCCGGCGCTTCGGCCCGCCGCGCATTCTGGAACCCGCGCCGGTGGTACTGATCGAGGGGGTGGGGGCGGGCCGCCGTGCGCTGCGCCCGTATCTCGCGCGACTGTGGTGGATGGAGCTCGGCCCCGCGGCGTCGTGGGAGCGGGGCCGGCGCCGGGACGGGCCTGCGCTTTCGGCGTTCTGGGACGGGTGGACCGCAGCCGAGGAACAACATTTTGCCGTCGATCCCTCGCGCCCCTACGCGGATGCCCTGGTACGCCAGTTGCCTGTGGGGTACAAGTGGCTGGAGGGACCGCGCGCGACAGCAGGAGTGAACCATTCCGTCACCCACCGTGATCCTCCAGCGGCGACGTACTGAGCAGTCGGAAATCAGCCCGGAAGTGCCTCAACTGTGCTTGACCCGGGGGCGGTACAGGTCTTACGTTCTCAATGTGCGGCTTTTCGGAGCCCCCACAGACGCGAAGCCCCCGGTTGTTCCCCCGTGATCGGGGGCTTCGTTCTGTCCCCGCATCTCTTTTCGCGCTGCCGTGCACACCCTTCCGCTTACCCTCGGTCACGGCCTCCGTTCTGCCTGCGGCACCCTTAGTCGCGCAGTCCCTGCGCAGGTACGATGCCTCTCGGTGCGGTCAATTCCCGTCCATGGCACAGTGGTTCAGCGCGCCTCGACGGGCGGTCGTGCGGTGGGACATCCTGGGGGCACGGCTTGTGGGGGACCTGATGGACATCGGCACGCAGGGCGCACAGGCCCCGGCCGACCTCGCCTGGCTGCGCGGCGTGGACGCCTACACGATGGGCGCCTACCCACAGGCCGAGGAGGAGTTCAGAACTGCGGTGCGCCTGGATCCCGGCATGGCGGACGCCTGGCTCGGCCTCCATGCCCTGCGGATCGACACGACGACCGCGCTGCTGCGGATGTACCGGCATCGCGAACGGTTCGGCGAACAGCGCACCCGCCATCGGCGCACGCTCAACTCCTGGTACTGGCTGGGCTGGTGGGTGCAACCGGTGCTGGAGAGCCCACGTGACCTGTTGCTCGCGCACGCGTCGCACTGGCTGGACGGGCGTCATGTCGCCGAGCTGGACCGGGCGTTGGCCGGATTACCTCCGGTGGACACGGACCCGCAGGTGCGGTTCCTCCATGCCTGCCGGTCCTATCTGGTCAAGGACTGGGAACAGCTCGTACGCAACACCGAGCACCTCGTCGACGATCCGCTGCTCGGCATCGAGGCAGGGCTGTTCGGCGGGATGGCACGGGTACGACTGGAGATGTACGGGCAGGCCGAGCCGCTGCTCTCCACCGCACTGATGCGCTGCCGCAGCGAACAGCCGCAGCGCAAGGAGCTGCGCTACTGGCTGGCCCGCGCGCACGAGGGCACCGGCCGCAGCGCGGCCGCACTGCCGCTCTACCGGGCGGTGCACCGGATCGACCCGGCGTTCATGGACACCTCGGCGCGGCTCGCCGCCATCGCGGACTACGACGGGCTCGAAGGCACCGACGAGGCGTCCGGGCTCGCCTCCGTGTCGCTGACCGGGTTCGGGATGGACGGCACGGTCGCGGAGGCCCAACAGGACGGCGACTCGCTGCTCGGCACCGATCTGGTGGACGGCCGGGAACTGCGGCCCGGCGGCGAACCGCAGAGCCTGACGGGCGCCGGCGGACCGCCCCACGCCGACGGGGCGGGGGCGCGGGAGAAGACGGCGGTGCCCGGCCAGTCGTCGCCGCAGCCGTTCCCGGCGGGGCCCAGCGATCCGGTGCTGCTCGCCGAGGCGCTGGCGGAACTGGAGCGGATGGTCGGCCTCGAACCCGTCAAACGCCAGGTCAAGGCGTTGTCCGCGCAGCTGAACATGGCGCGGCTGCGGGCCGGCCAGGGGCTTCCGGTCCAGCCTCCCAAACGTCACTTCATCTTCTCGGGGCCGTCCGGGACCGGGAAGACCACGGTGGCCCGGATCCTGGGCCGGGTCTTCTACGCGCTGGGGCTGCTCGGCGGGGACCACCTGGTCGAGGCCCAGCGTTCCGATCTGGTCGGCGAGTTCCTCGGCCAGACCGCGGTCAAGGCCAATGAGCTGATCGACTCGGCGCTCGGCGGAGTGCTGTTCGTCGACGAGGCGTACAGCCTCTCCAACTCCGGCTACAGCAAGGGGGACGCGTACGGGGACGAAGCTCTGCAGGTGCTCCTCAAGCGGGCCGAGGACAACCGGGACCACCTCGTCGTCATCCTCGCGGGCTACCCCGAGGGCATGGACCGGCTGCTGGCCACCAACCCCGGGCTCTCGTCCCGCTTCACGACCCGGGTGGACTTCCCGAGCTACCGGCCGCTGGAACTCACCTCGATCGGCGAGGTACTGGCCGCCGACAACGATGATGTGTGGGACGAGGAGTCCCTGGAGGAACTGCGCTCGATCAGCGGCCATGTCGTCGACCAGGGCTGGATCGACGAACTGGGCAACGGGCGGTTTCTGCGCACGCTGTACGAGAAGAGCTGCGCGTACCGGGACCTGCGGCTGTCCGGGTACGCGGCGGTGCCCACGCGCGACGATCTGGCGACGCTGCGGCTGCCGGATCTGATGCAGGCGTACGGCGAGGTCCTGTCCGGCCGGGGGCCGGTGGACCGGGGGCCGCAGGAGCCTCCGGGGCTGTGACGGTGGGGCGGGTTATGGGGCCGGGCCCGCCCGGCGGCCGGTTCGTTCTCACCCGCCGGACGGGCTTGGATGCGGCGCCCGTCCGGCGATGAGACCGGGCCTCATTGTCAGGTTCGTGCCGCCAGTGGGTGGAGTTCGTCCGCGCCGGGGCCCGCTGTTGCCACCTCCACCGTCCGGCGGGGTACCGAGACCCGGTGCGCCGGGTCGCGTACCTCGCCCACCAACATTTCCAGGACGTCCTCCATCGCGACCAGGCCCAGCACCCGGCCCGACGCGTCGGCGACCTGGGCGAGGTGGGTGGCCGCACGGCGCATCACCGTCAGGGCGTCGTCCAGGGGGAGTTCCGCCCGGAGCGTTGCCATCGGGCGCCAGACGTGCTGCGGAACGGCCCGTTCGCCGTCCTCCAGGTCGAGGACGTCCTTGACGTGGAGGTAGCCCATGAACGGGCCGCCGCCCTCCGCGCAGACGGGGAAGCGCGAGTAGCCGGTCCGTACGGTCAGCTCCTCGATCCGGTGCGGGGTGACCGAGGGATCCACCGTCACCAGGGAGGAGCGGTCGAGCAGCACATCGGTGACCGGCCTGCTGCCCAGCTCCAGCGCGTCCTCCAGCCGCTCCTGCGCCTCGGGTTCCAGTAGTCCGGCCTGTCCGGAGTCCTCGACGAGACGGTTGAGCTGCTCGCTGGTGAAGACTGCCTCGACCTCGTCCTTGGGTTCGACACGGAACAGCCGGAGCACCAGCCGGGCGCAGGCGCCCAGTGCCGAGGTGACCGGGCGGCAGAGCCGGGCGAAGCCGACCAGGCCGGGGCTGAGCCACATCGAGGTCTTCTCCGGGGCCGCCATGGCCAGGTTCTTCGGGACCATCTCGCCGATGACGAGGTGGAGGAACACCACGAAGACGAGCGCGAGGACATAGCCGAGCGGGTGGACGAGGCCCTCGGGCAGGTGCGCCGCATGGAAGACCGGCTCCAGCAGATGGGCGACGGTCGGTTCGGCGACGGCGCCGAGGGTCAGTGAGCAGACGGTGATGCCGAACTGTGCGGCGGCCATCATCTGCGGCAGGTTCTCCAGGCCGTACAGCACCTGGCGCGCTCTGCCGGAACCACCCGCCGCGAGGGGTTCGATCTGGCTGCGGCGTACGGAGACGAGTGCGAACTCGGCACCCACGAAGAGTCCGTTCGCCAGCACGAGGAGCCCGGCGAAGAGCAACTGGACGACGCTCATCGTGCGGCCTCCAGGACACCGCGTTCCGCCGACGGTTCGTCGGCCGTTTCGGGCACATCGGCGATGCGTACGAAGCGGACCTGTTCGGCGCGGTAGTGACCGACCTGACGGACCGAGATCCGCCAGCCCGGCAGTTCGGCCCGGTCGCCGGGGGCGGGGATCCGTCCCAGCAGATCGGCGACCAGTCCGGCCACGGTCTCGTACGGTCCTTCCGGCACGTCAAGGCCTATCCTGCGCAGGGTGAGGACCCGGCAGCTGCCTTCGGCGTCCCAGGCCGGGCGGCCGTCCTCCGGGGCGGCGACGGCCAGTTCGGGCCGGTCGGCGCCTTCCGCGTCGTGCTCGTCCCTGACCTCGCCGACCAGTTCCTCGATGATGTCCTCGAGCGTGACGACACCGGCGGTGCCGCCGTACTCGTCGACCACGACAGCGATCGGCTGCTCATTGCGCAGGCGCTGGAGCAGTTGTTCGACGGGGAGCGTCTCGGGGACGAGGAGCGGCGGTACGGCGATCCGCCCCGCCGGGGTGCGCAGCCGGTCCTGGGCGGGTACGGCGAGCGCGTCCTTGAGGTGAATCATGCCGACGACCTCGTCGATCCGGTCCCGGTAGACCGGGAAACGGGAGAGGCCGGTGGCGCGGGTGAGGTTGAGGACGTCCGCCGCACTCGCGGTCGACTGCAGAGCGCTGACCTTCACGCGCGGGGTCATGACGTGCTGTGCGGTGAGTCCGGCCAGCGACAAAGTCCGTACGAAGAGATCCGCGGTGTCCTGTTCGAGCGTGCCGGCCTCGGCGGAGTGCCGGGCCAGGGAGACCAGCTCGCCGGGGGTGCGGGCGGAGGCCAGCTCGTCGGTGGGTTCGACGCCGAGCAGTCGCACCAGCCGGTTGGCGACGGTGTTCAGCAGGGTGATCACCGGCCGCAGCGCACTGGCGAAACGGTGTTGGGGACCTGCCACGAACCGGGCGACCTGAAGCGGCCGGGAAACCGCCCAGTTCTTCGGTACGAGCTCGCCGACCACCATCTGGACGGCGGAGGCGACCAGCATCCCGATGACCACACTGACACCGGGTACAGCCCCGTCGGGGAGTCCGGTCGCGGTGAGGGGCCCGGCCAGCAGCTGGGCGAGGGCCGGTTCGGCGAGCATGCCGACGACCAATGAGGTGATGGTGATGCCGAGCTGGGTGCCGGAGAGCTGGAAGGAGAGCTCGCGCAGGGCGTCGACGACGGTACGGGCCCGCAGGTCGCCCTCGGCGGCGGCGCGCTCGGCGTCCGGCCGATCCACCGTGACAAGCCCGAACTCGGCTGCCACGAAGAAACCGTTGGCGAGGATGAGAAGGAATGCCGCGCCGAGAAGCAGCAAGGGGGTGGTCATGCCGCCGCCTCCTGGGAAGGGGCGGCGCAGATACTACCGGACGATCCGTCCATTGCTGGAGGGAGTCACTCCTTGGGTCGAAGGAAAGCCCCGCCGGCCTCGAGGACCCTTGGTGCGGGGCGGGGCGCAACGGGCGCCACCGCCCTCCAGAGTAATCAAGAAGTGGCGGTACGGGGCAGGGGGCTCAGCCGTTGTCCGTACCCGTGCCGTGATTCTCGGCGAGGGCGCGGAGCGTACCGGCGTCGCGAATGGCCTGTGCCTTGCCGATTCCGGGCTGGATACCGAGGGCGGGCATGCTGGTCCCGTCGCTGAGGTCGAGGAAGACCCACGGGTCGCCGACGCGCAGGTTGACGCGGATGATCTCCGCCCAGGACAGCCGTCGGGTGCGGGTGAGATTGACCACGGTCACCCCGTGGTCGTCGGCGACGACCTTGGGGCGGCTGAGCAGCGCCAGGACGGCGAAGAAGAGCAGCGCGGTGAAGATGAAGCTGACCCGCTCCCCCGGGCTCAGCTGCTCCAGGCTCATCGCGATGACGGTGATGACGACGAAAATCGCCGCTCCCACGGTCAGCAGGACCACCCGGGTACGGGTCGGCCGGAAGGTGACCGGGAGAGTGGGCAGTTCGGGCCGGGGCGCGGAGGCGGACATGGTGTTCTTCTGTCTTCCGGTGGGTGGCTGGCTGTCCGGCCGTCAGAGGCGGCAGGCGTGGATGGCCGTCGTGAGGATGGCGCGGGCGCCCAGCTCGTACAGGTCGTCCATGATCCGCTGGGCCTCCTTGGCAGCGACCATGGACCGGACGGCGACCCAGCCCTCGTGGTGCAGCGGGGAGATGGTCGGCGACTCCAGGCCTGGGGTGAGGGCCACCGCGCGCTCCAGGTGCTCGACGCGGCAGTCGTAGTCCATCATCACGTAGCTGCGGGCGACCAGGACGCCCTGCAGGCGACGGAGGAACTGCTGCACCTTGGGGTCGTCCTGGGGGGCACCCGTACGGCGGATCACGACGGCCTCGGACTTCATGATCGGCTCGCCGATCACTTCGAGTCCGGCGTTGCGCATGCTGGTGCCGGTCTCCACCACATCGGCGATGACCTGGGCGACCCCGAGCTCGATGGCGGTCTCGACCGCGCCGTCGAGGTGGACGACGGAGGCGGTGACGCCCACATCGGCGAGGTGCTTGGCGACAATGCCCTCGTAGGAGGTGGCGATCGTCATGCCGTCGAAGTCCTGCGGGCCGTGGGCCGTGCCGGGCTTGGTGGCGTAACGGAAGGTGGAGCGGGCGAAACCGAGCTGGAGGATCTCCTCGGCATCGGCCCCGGAGTCCAGCAGCAGGTCGCGGCCGGTGATGCCGATGTCGAGGCGGCCGGAGCTGACGTAGATCGCGATGTCGCGCGGGCGCAGGTAGAAGAACTCGACCTCGTTCTCGGGGTCGACGAGGACGAGTTCCTTCGACTCCTTGCGCTGCTGGTAACCGGCCTCATGGAGCATCGCCATCGCAGGCCCGGAGAGTGAACCCTTGTTGGGGACGGCGATGCGCAGCATGAGGTCAGGTTTCCTTTGCGAGAAGGGAGTCTTGTGCGGACGTAAGGGTGTGCGAAGGTCGTGCTCAGAGGTGAGCGTAGACGTCGTCGAGGGAGATTCCGCGGGCGACCATCATCACCTGGACGTGGTACAGCAGCTGCGAGATCTCCTCGGCGGCGGCGTCCTTGCTCTCGTGCTCGGCTGCCATCCAGACTTCGGCAGCCTCCTCGACGACCTTCTTGCCGATGGCATGGACTCCCTTGTCCACCAGCTCGGCGGTGCGGGAGGTGGAGGGGTCGCCGTTGGCGGCCTTGAGCTGCAGCTCGGCGAAGAGCTCTTCGAAGGTTTTGTTCGCCATGATGGTTCTTAGGGTACGGGGTGCCACCCCGTCGCTCAGCGCCAGGGCTCGCTGACGGTGCGCAGCGTGGCAGCGGTGGCGACGGCCGCGGTGACCGCTTCGTGTCCCTTGTCCTCATTGGACCCTTCGAGCCCGGCCCGGTCGAGCGCCTGCTCCTCGGTGTCGCACGTCAGTACGCCGAAGCCCACCGGGACCCCGGTGTCGACGGCGACCTGGGTGAGGCCGTTGGTGACGCCGTGCGACACGTACTCGAAGTGGGGCGTGCCTCCGCGGATGATGACGCCGAGGGCGACGATCGCGTCGTAGCCGCGGCCGGCCAGCACCTTGGCGACGACCGGGAGCTCGAAGCTGCCCGGGACCCGGAGCAGGGTCGGCTCGTCGATGCCGAGGTCGTGCAGGGCGCGCAGTGCGCCGTCGACGAGGCCGTCCATGACCTTCTCATGCCACTGGGCGGCGACAACCGCCACTCGCAGGTCACCGCAGTTGCGTACGGACAGTTCGGGTGCGCCCTTGCCGCTCATGTCTCTCCTACCGCTCGTTTCCGTGATCGTTACTGGTTGCCGCAGGTCGACACCGAGGCGGCGTCGAGCCAGGGCAGGTCGTGTCCCATGCGGTCCCGCTTGGTGCGCAGGTACCGCAGGTTGTGCTCGCCGGCCTGGACGGGCATCGGCTCGCGACCGGTGATCGCGAGGCCGTGCCGCAGGAGCGCGGCAGTCTTGTCGGGGTTGTTGGTCATCAGCCGGACGCCGTGGACGCCGAGATCCTTGAGGATCTGGGCGCCTGCCCCGTAGTCCCGGGCGTCGGCGGGCAGGCCGAGCTCCAGGTTGGCGTCGAGGGTGTCGACACCGCGCTCCTGGAGTTCGTACGCCCGCAGCTTGGAGAGCAGGCCGATGCCGCGGCCCTCGTGGCCGCGCAGATAGACCACGACGCCTCGGCCCTCATCGGTGATGCGCCCCATGGCCGCGTGCAGCTGGGGGCCGCAGTCGCAGCGCTGGGACTGGAAGATGTCGCCGGTCAGGCACTCGGAGTGGACCCGGACGAGAATGTCGTCGCCCTCGCCGAGGTCGCCGTGGACGAGCGCGACATGCTCGACGCCGTCGACCGTGGAACGGTAGCCGTACGCGGTGAACTCGCCGAACGATGTCGGCAGCCGGACCTCCGCCTCGCGCCGGACGGTCGGCTCGGAGGAGCGGCGGTAGGCGATCAGGTCCTCGATCGAGATGATCGTGAGGCCGTGCTTGCGGGCGAACGGCACCAGTTCGGGCAGGCGCAGCATCACCCCGTCCTCGCCGGCGATCTCGACGATCGCACCGGCGGGCCGCAGGCCGGCGAGCCGGGCCAGGTCGACGGCGGCCTCGGTGTGGCCGTTGCGGACGAGCACACCGCCGGACCGGGCGCGGAGCGGGAAGATGTGGCCGGGGCGCACGAAGTCGGCGGGGCCCGCCTGACCGCCCGCCAGCATCCGGAGCGTGGTGGCGCGGTCGGCGGCGGAGATGCCGGTGGTCACACCGTGCGCCGCGGAGGCGTCGACCGAGACGGTGAACGCCGTGCGCATCGACTCGGTGTTGTGGGCGACCATCTGCGGCAGTTCGAGCCGCTCCAGTTCGTCGTTCTCCATCGGCGCGCAGATCAGGCCGCGGCATTCGCTCATCATGAAGGCGACGATCTCGGGCGTGGCCATCTCGGCCGCGATGACGAGGTCGCCCTCGTTCTCCCGGTCCTCGTCGTCGACGACGACGACGGGGCGTCCGGCCGCGACGTCGCGGATCGCCTGCTCGACTGGGTCGAGGGAGAGGTCCTCGAGGACGCTGTCGTGTTCCCGGTGCAACCAGGTGGGCTGGGCAGTCATGCCGTGGCTCCTTCCAGAGCGGGTGTCCGCGTACGCAGCCACCAGTCGCGCATGCCCCACAGGACGAGGGCGCCGTAAATGACGTAGACGAAGCCGGAGAAGGCGAAGGCGGCCAGCAGGATCACGCCGGAGACCAGCTGGGCGGGCCAGGTCCATATCGAGCGTCGCCAGCCGAGCGCAAGGGCGACCAGACCGACCGTGTTGCCGATCATGTCGGACCACTTGATGTGCTGGCCGAAATGGGTGAAGGCCTCCGAGTTGAGCCAGCCGACGGCGCTCACTTCGTGTCCTTCCGGTCCCGGTCGCCCAGCAGCCGCTCGACGTACTTCGCGATGACGTCCACCTCGAGGTTGACCGGGTCGCCGGGCTCCTTGATGCCGAGCGTGGTCAGGGCGAGGGTGGTGGGGATGAGGCTGAGGGTGAAGTAGTCGGGTCCGGCGTCGACGACGGTCAGGCTCACGCCGTCGACGGTGATCGAGCCCTTCTCCACCACGTACCGGGTCAGCTCCGGCGGGAGGGAGATCTTCACGATCTCCCAGTTCTCGGAGATCTTGCGCTCGACGATGCGGCCCGTGCCGTCGACATGCCCCTGGACGATGTGTCCGCCGAGCCTGCCGCCGACCGCCATGGGGCGCTCCAGGTTGACCCGGGAGCCGGGCTCCAGTGCGCCGAGACTGGACCGGTTCAGGGTCTCGGCCATCACATCGGCGGTGAACTCGCCGTCGCCGAGGTCGACGACGGTGAGGCAGACGCCGTTGACGGCGATGGAGTCGCCGTGCTTGGCGCCTTCGGTGACTACGGGACCGCGCAGGCGGAATCGGGAGGCGTCGCCGAGCTTCTCGACGGCGGTGACCTCACCCAGTTCTTCGACAATTCCGGTGAACACTCAGTTTCCCTTCCGGGCAGGGCCGGGGACGGCGGTGATGCGCAGATCGGGGCCGATACGTACGGTCTCGGTCACGTGGAGACGCAACGCCTGGGCGATGGTGGAGATTCCGGCGTCGGCGAGGGCCGCGGGGCCGGCACCGAGGAGCACGGGGGCGAGATAGCCGACGACCTTGTCGACCGCTCCCGCCGCGACGAAGGCCCCGGCCAGGGTCGGGCCGCCTTCGAGAAGTACGGAGCGGACGCCGCGCGTGTGCAGGGCGGCGAGCAGGGCGTGAATGTCCACGCCGGGGCCGGTGGCGGAACGCGGCAGCCGCAGGACGGTCTCCTCGGGGAGATGGCCGGTGTCGGCGTTCTCGGCGACCGCAACCAGGGTGGGCGCCGTGTCGTCGAGGACGCGGGCTCCGGGGCGCACCGCGGTGGCGCCGGTGTCGACGACCACGCGCAGCGGCTGTACGGCACCTTCAATGCCTCGTACACCGAGCTGGGGGTCGTCGATACGGGCGGTGCCGGAGCCGACCACGACGGCGTCGGCCTCCGCGCGCAGCCGGTGGACGTCGGCGCGCGACTCGGGAGAGGTGATCCAGCGGCTGGTGGCGTCGGCGGCGGCGATCCGACCGTCGAGCGTCGCGGCGTACTTCCACAGGACGTACGGACGGCCGAGCCGCACCGAGGTCAGCCACGCGGCGTTGCCTGCCTCGGCCTCGTCGGCGAGGAGCCCTTGTTCGGCCTTGATCCCGGCGGCGCGGAGGGTGTCCGCACCTCCGGTGGCCTGCAGGTTCGGGTCGGCGACCGCGTACACGACTCGGCTGACGCCGGCCTCGATCAGCGCCTGGGCGCAGGGGCCGGTGCGACCGGTGTGGTTACAGGGCTCAAGAGTGACGTACGCGGTGCCGCCGCGGGCCTTCTCACCTGCTGCGCGCAACGCGTGGATCTCGGCGTGCGGCCCGCCGGCGCGCTGGTGGAAGCCTTCACCGGCCGGGCGTCCCTCGGCGTCGATGATCACGCACCCGACGACCGGGTTGGGGCTGGTGGAGCCGAGTCCGCGGGCGGCGAGCGCGATCGCTCGGCGCATGGCGGCACTGTCGGCTGTGGTGTCCACCGGGTCCTCCTGCCTCTTCGGGCACGGACTCCGGGGCCTGTCGATGACGACAGATGAAACGGAACGCAACAGGGGCGCCGAAACCGAGGGCACGGACGCGGGAGTTCCGGAGACCGGAAACGCATCCGCCGACGGCGGCGTACCTGTAACGGCCCGCCGCGCACTGCCTCCCATCCGGACTTTAACCGTCGGTCCAGGAATCTCACCTGGTCAACCGGCCGCTGGATGCGGACGGGTCGCGGACTATAACCGCCGGTTCGGAATTGCACCGACCCCGGAGTGCGCTGCTGCTGCTGTTACACGATCAGTGTGCCACGCCTGCCCATGGGCCATACGGGCGAAAGGTGTGGAGTGGCTCACAGACGGGCTCGAGGGCAGGCTCGCGTGGGGCTGGCTCCGAGCTCGCGGGCGGACACGCGGACAGACGCACGAGCCGGTTCGCGGATGTCCGCAGGGCTCCGGCCTGGGCCGCATCCGGACGCCCTGGCATTAATGGTCCAGACCTATTGACTCACTGGTCTAGTCCTTTCAATCTCTGCGTCACCTCCGAGGAACGGCCCGCGGTGTGCGCACGCCCGTGGCCACGACGCGACCCACCCCATGCCAGTTGTGTTCTGCCGACCTCCCCAGGAGGAACGACAAGTGCTGTCCCCCACCCGCGCGAGAGCCACCCGGGGCAGTACGAGCAGGGCTCCACGCCCACCACGACGATGTACGACGCGTTCAAGTCGGCTGCTCCGTACGGCGCGAAGCGGTCCACCATCGATCTGCCGGCCCAGGCACTCGACATCGACGTGTCCTTCGACCAGTTCCCGCTCGGTGACTCCAACTACCCGATCAGCCCCCAGCTGAAGATCACCAACAGCACGGGGACGACGCTGTCGGTGTGGACCGGCTGCCGCTCGGCTACTACCGGGTCAAGCGGCAGGTCGAGCAGATGGTCGAGGAGTCGGGGCTCGGCTGGACGATCCTGCGGACCACCCAGTTCCACGACCTGGTCCTGCGCATCCTCTCCGCAGCGACCCGGCTGCCCGTGATGCCGCTGCCCGCCGGGGTGCGGGTGCAGTCCATCGACACCGGTGAAGTCGCGGACCGGAAGGCCGAGTTGGCAGTGCACGGTCCGTCGGGGCTGGTGGCGGAGATGGGCGGGCCCGAGGTCCGCGAGCTGCCGGAGCTGGCCCGGGCCCATCTCCGGGCGACCGGGAAGCGGCGGCCGCTGGTGCCCGTACCGCTGGCGGGGAAAGCGTATGCCGGCTACCGGCGGGGCGAGCATCTGACACCCCAACGGGCCGTCGGGAAGGCCAGGTTGGGGGAGTTCCTCGCGGAGCGCTTCAAGCGCCACCCGGGGTGAGCAGCCGTCCGGGTCCGCTCGGGCAGCGCCGACACCCGCCCGGTGTGAACCGCACTCCCCGAGCGCCTTGCGGGCCGCTTCAGCCGCCCGGCGTGAACAGCTCGTCCTGAGCCGCATCGCGGGCGGCGAGCAGCGCGCCGCGGAGCACCGCGGAGCCGCCCAGCAGGCCCGCCCTGACCTCCGTCCGCAGCGGAGACATCATGGCCAGCCGCTTCTCGACCCGGGACGCCAGCGCTTCGCCGCCCGCGTGACCGACCTCACCGGCGAGGACCACGCAGCCGGGGTCGATGACCGAAGCGACGGCGGCGGCACCCACCGCGAGGCGGTCGGCGAGGGCGGACAGGAATGCCTCGCTCTCCCCTTCTCCGGCCAGGGCGGCCCGTACGGCGAACGCGGCGGCCGGCTCCTGCTCCCCGGAACCCATCCGCGTACGCACGTCGATGCCGTGCGCCAGGGCCAGTTCACAGACCGGCGCCGCGCCCACCAGGGAGTGGAACCCGCCGTCGCAGTTGACCGCGGAGGGTATCCCCACCGTGCCCGGCACGGGCAGGAAGCCGATCTCACCCGCACCGCCGGAGGCTCCGCGGCGCAGCCTGCCGTCCAGCATGACGGCGGCGCCGATGCCGTGGCCGAGCCACAGCAGGACGAAGGTGTCGCGGTCCCGGGCCGCGCCGAGGCGGTGTTCGGCGACGGCGGCCAGGTTGGTCTCGTTCTCGACGAGCACGTTCGCGGGCAGCCGCTGCTGGAGCACCCGGACCAGGCGGCGGTGCCAGGCGGGCAGGCCGGTGGTGTCGCGGAGCTCGCCGGTGACCGGGTCGATCAGGCCGGGGGCGCCGATGCCGACACTGTGCAGCCGTGCGGCGCCCGCCTCGCGTGCAGTGCCCTCCAGCAGTGCTGCGGCCTGTTCGGCGGCGGCCTCGGTGCCGGTGTCGCTGCCGATCGGCAGGGTGGCCTCGGCGAGCGTGACGCCGAGGAGATCGGCGACGACGACGGCGACGCTGTCGGTGCGTACGTCGAGGGCGGCGAGGTGCGCGCGGTCGGCGACGATCCCGTACAGCCGGGCGTTGGGGCCGCGGCGCTCGGCGCCGCTCTCGCCGACGACCTGGATCAGACCGGCCCCCTGCAACCGCTCCACCAGATCGGCGACGGTGGGGCGGGAGAGTCCGGTCAGGGTCTTGAGCTGGGTGGCCGTCAGCGGGCCGTCCTCCTGGAGCAGTCGAAGGGCGAGCCGGTCGTTGATGGCCCGGGCGGTGCTCGGTGATGCGGGCATGCCGGGATCCTTCCAGATCACTGCCGCACGGGGAGAGACCTTGACGACCTATTTATCAGGCAGGGTTCCTGATAGTTTACTCTCCGTACCGTGACGACAGGCGCGGGGGTCGACCGCGACAGAGAATTCCCAGGGGAGGGCACGGCGGCATGACGACGGAATCCACAGCGACGGCCTTCGGTACGGAGCAGGTGAGGCGGGCCAGGTTCGCCGTCGCCGCGGTCTTCACCGTGCACGGCGCGGTGACCGGCAGCTTCGCCACCCGCGTGCCCTGGATCCAGGACCATGCCGGGGCCAGTGCGGGGCAGCTGGGCATCGCCCTGGCCTTCCCGGCAATCGGCGCCTCGCTCGCCATGCCGCTGGCCAGTGCGATCAGTCATCGCTTCGGCGCCAGAAGCGCCCTGCGCGGACTGCTGGCGCTGTGGACGCTTGCGCTGGTACTGCCCGCGCTGGCGCCGAACCTGCTGACGCTGTGCGCGGCACTGTTCGTGTTCGGGGCGTCGGCCGGCATGTCGGACGTGGCCATGAACGCCCTCGGCGTCGAGGTGGAGAACCGCCTCGACAAGTCGATCATGTCCGGGCTGCACGGCATGTGGAGCGTGGGCGCCCTGATCGGTTCGGCGGCGGGCACCGTGGCCGCCCATGTCGGCGCCGACGCCCGGCTGCACCACGTACTCGCCGCTCTTGTGCTCACCATGATCGGCCTGATCGCCTGCCAGGGCGTACTGGATCTGCGCAGCGAGCCGGACGAGGAGCCACCGCCGCGGTTCACCCTGCCGCCCAGGTCGGCGCTGGTCATCGGCGCGGTGGGGTTCTGCGCGGTGTTCGCCGAGGGCGCCAGCCTGGACTGGTCGGCGGTCTATCTCCGGGACATCATGGACAGTTCCGCCGGGCTCGCGGCCGCGTCCACAACGGCGTTCGCACTGACGATGGCGGTGGCCCGGATCGCCGGGGACAAGGTCGTCGACCGGTTCGGCGCGGTCAGGACCGTGCGGGTGGGCGGGGTGCTGGCGACCGTCGGCGGTGTGCTGGTGGTCGTCGCGCCGGGCGCGGTCCCGGCGATGTGCGGTTTCGGGCTGCTGGGCCTCGGTGTCGCCGTGGTCGTCCCGCTCGCGTTCGCGGCGGCGGGGCGCAGCGGGCCGAACCCGAGCCAGGCGATCGCGGGCGTCGCCACGATCACGTACACCTCGGGGCTGATCGCCCCGTCGGCGATCGGTTCACTGGCTGAGGCGACCTCGCTGGTCGTGTCGTTCGGCCTGGTGACCGTGTTGGCGTTCGGGCTGGTGCTGGGGGCCGGGGTGCTGCGCGCAGGCGACCGCCAGGTCACGGCGAAGGCGGTCGGCGCGCCGGATGTGGCGAAGACGGCCGGCGCGCCGGCCGAGCCCCGGGCCTGAACGGCTGTCCGGCGGGCGGGGCTCCCGGTGGGGCCCCGCCCGCCGGCGTTCAGCCGGCGATCGAGTCGAGCTGTTCGGCTGCGGGCCGCAGCGCCCAGAGGTCGCCGCCGGGCGGCGTCTCCAGCTGCGGTACGGCGGCCTGGGCCTGCCGGTCACCGGCGTCGGCGGCAGCGTGCACGATGTCACTGGCCGCGTACCGGTAGAACTCCAGCTCGGGGTGCGGCCAGGGGGCCGCCCCGGTCGCGGCAGGCAGCAGATAGTCGACCGCCTTGAACAGGCTCTGCCCCTGCGGCCCTTCGTACGCCCACAGGTCCACACCGACCTGCTTGCCGATTGCGGCGAGCCGCGTGTAGGCGACCAGGTCGAAGGTCGAGTAGTGCCAGCTGCGGGTGCGCGCCAGCTCCTGCGGCTGGGTGCCGTCGGCGGCGATCTGCGGGTCGATCCGCAGCGCACGCGCGTCCAGGACGACCTTGCGGGCGAGGCCCTTGTCGCCGGTGGCGAGGGCGAGTCCGGCGATCTGCATGTCCTGGAAGGTGCCGTGGTTGTTCTGCGCGGCCGATTCCTGCTTGCCGAAGTCCGAGTTGACCAGCCAGTCCAGGAACGAGGTGTTCCAGGCCCGCATTCCGGTCCGGTCGCTCTTCGACCAGCCGGGCGCACCAATGTCGAGGAGGGCGATGGCGTCCAGGACCGAGGTGTACTGCTGGGAGAAATCGATGATGCCGATGGCCCGGCCGTCGTACTTGCAGGGGATGAACTGCCCGTGGTCGAGGTTCGGGTTCATCCTGGTCGCCGGGTCGAGGAACCAGGTGCGCAGGATGTCGGAGGCGTGCTCGGCGTACTGCTTCCGGCCCGTGTAGTACCAGGCGAGGCTGAGAGCGGTGACCGAATTGAAGACCTTGCCGATGTCGGGGCGGTCGGTGCCGGTGTCGACCTCGGGGTTGCGTTCGCCGTCGCGCTGGACGTACGGGCAGCGCCACGGGTTCTCCGCGGTCTTCGGCTGGGAGGGCCACCAGTACGGGGCCTGGCTCAGGTAGTCGTGCGGGTCTCCGCTCGGTGCGGGCTTCGGCTTGTCGACGACCGTCCAGGGGCCCTGGTCCAGCCAGCCGTCCGCCTTCACGGTCAGCGCGTCGACGGCCGCGCGCAGGGCCGGGTCGCCGTGGTCGAGCCGGAGCTTCGTCTGCTGAATGCGGTGGCCGTCGATGACCACGGTCCTCGGCACCCGCGGCGGCGGGCGGTGGCCGTGGGCCGTGGCGGCCGCGGAGGAGGCGGCCGGCACCAGGACGGCGGTCAGGGCGACGGCAGTGGCGAACAGGGCTCCGAGACGCCGACGAGGTCTTTCGCTCATCGAGCACTCCCCTCATGAATCAGATATCTGAATGATGTTCACGAGCAAGACCGTGTGAGCGTAGAGCCGCCTGTTCGGAGTGACAATGCTTCGCGCGCGATTCATGGATGAGACCTTCCGACGGGGCTCGCGCGATGGAACCCGGACACGAGTCAACGCCGCTCCCGCATTACGATGGCGCTGATCTTCTCCGCGGTGGCGCCGGGCCGTACGAACACGGCACCGGGCACCGCACGGACCCACACACGGACACACACAGGGAGCGACCATGGGCGGCCTCGGCGTGCGCTGGACCTTGCACGGCGACGGAAAGACCCCCGCACCGGGGGCCGTGGTCCGGCCCGACGAGCGGCTCTCCTGGCCCCGTACGTTCGGGCTCGGAGCCCAGCACGTGGTCGCGATGTTCGGCGCCTCGTTCGTCGCCCCGGTGCTCATGGGGCTGGACCCGAACCTCGCGATCATGATGTCCGGTGTCGCGACGGCCATCTTCCTGCTGGCCACGCGCGGCCGGGTGCCCAGCTATCTCGGCTGTTCGCTCTCCTTCGTGGGCGTGGCCGCGACGATCCGGGCCGGCGGCGGGGACAGTGCCGTCGTCACCGGGGCGGTCTTCGTCGTCGGCGTGGCGCTCTTCCTCGCGGGTCTCGCGGTGCAGCGCTTCGGCGCCCGGATCATCCACGCCGCGATGCCGCCCGTGGTCACCGGCGCCGTCGTCATGCTCATCGGCTTCAACCTGGCGCCGGTCACCGCGTCGACGTACTGGCCGCAGGACCAGTGGACCGCGCTGCTGGTCATGCTCTTCACCGGAATGGCAGTGGTGTGTCTGCGCGGATTCTTCTCGCGCATCGCCATCTTCCTCGGTCTGGTCTTCGGCTATGTGCTGTCCTGCGTCCTGGACCGGGTCTTCGGCAAGATCCATTCACCGGCGGGCGGCGCCGAGGCGGTCGACCACTGGCGGCTCGACCTGTCGGGCGTCTCCAAGGCCGACTGGATCGGACTGCCGTCCTTCCACGCCCCGAGCTTCGAGTGGTCGGCGATTCTGGTCGCCCTGCCGGTGGTGATCGCGCTGATCGCGGAGAACGCGGGGCACGTCAAGGCCGTCGGGGAGATGACCGGTGACTCGCTCGACGACAAGCTCGGCACCGCCATCGCGGCGGACGGCGCAGCCTCCATGCTCTCCACCGCCGTGGGCGGCCCGCCGAACACCACATACTCCGAGAACATCGGCGTCATGGCCGCGACCCGTGTCTACTCCACCGCCGCGTACTGGGCCGCTGCCTGCTTCGCCCTGCTGTTCGGGCTCTGCCCCAAGTTCGGCGCGGTCGTCGCCGCGATCCCCGGCGGGGTCCTCGGCGGCATCACCGTGATCCTGTACGGCATGATCGGCCTGCTGGGTGCCCAGATCTGGATGAGCGGCAACGTCGACCTCCGCAACCCGCTGAATCTGGTTCCGGCCGCCGCGGGCATCATCATCGGCGTCGGCGGGGTCAGCCTGAAGATCACCGACGACTTCGAGCTGAGCGGGATCGCGCTCGGCACCATCGTCGTGATCACCGGCTACCACGTACTGCGGGCCTTCGCCCCGGCCCATCTGAAGCCGCAGGAGCCGCTGCTGGACGCGGGCACATCCACGTACGACGACACCAAGCCGCCCACGCCGTAGCCCTTCAGGGAGGCAGCCATGTCCAGCACCATCCGCCGGGCAGTCATCCCCGCTGCGGGCCTCGGCTCACGCCTCCTCCCGCTCACGAAGGCGACGCCGGAGGAGATGCTGCCCGGTCGGTGACAAGCCGGTGATCGAGCACACCGTGCGGGAACTCGTGACCCCCCGGCATCGTCGACGAGCCGCGCCGGCAGACGGAACGCCGGTACGAGCACCGCACCGGCGAGGTCTGCCTGACCGACGCGATCAACGCCTACGCAGCCGGCCTCGCCGTGTACGGGCAGGTCGCACCCTCCGCCTGACTGCGGACCGCCGCGCTCACCTGTCCGAAGCACCCCGGGGGCCGGCCTTCGGGGCACCGATGGCTCTGCCGCCGTTCCCCCGTTCCGATGAACCCGCGGCCCGTCGGCGCCATGGCGGGCCCGCGGCTGGGACGCTGCCCCCATGGCGCAGTTCAAGCAGATGGAGCAGTTCGCGGACCGGGCCGGTCCTGCTACCGCGCCGCCCGATGTCACCTCGGTGCTCGGGCGGATGCGTGACTTTCAGTCCTCCTGGCCACCGGTGGACGGAGTGGCGGTCTTCAACCGGGTCTATCTGACGGTGACCGAGGCCATCGACCGGCAGATCACCGAAGGTGCGTTCCCGGACCGGGCGGCCGCGGCCGCCCTGGACGTGCAGTTCGCGGAGCGCTATCTCGCGGCCGTCGACGCAGCGACGGCGGGGCACCGGCCGCCCGACTGCTGGCGCCCGCTGTTCCAGTACCGGCACCATCCCGGCGTACGGCCGCTGCAGTTCGCGATGGCGGGGATCAACGCGCACATCGGCCACGATCTGGCGCTCGCCGTCGTGGACACCTGCCGCACGCTCCACTGCGCTCCGCCGGACCTGCAGGAGGAGTTCGACCAGGTGGGCGATCTCCTCGCAATGCTGGAGGAGCAGATCCGGGAGGATCTGATGCCGGGACCCGATCTGCTGGAGGTCGCGGATCCGCTGACCCACCTGCTGGGGTCATGGAGTCTGGAGCGGGCCCGCGAGGCGGCGTGGTCGGCGGCCCGGGTGCTGTGGCGGCTGCGTGATCTCCCGGGGCTCGCCGAGGAGTTCCGGCAGCGGATGGACGCGGGGGCGGGTCTGGTGGGGCGCTGTCTGCTCACTCCGTGCCGCTGACCGCGCACCCTTGCGAAGGCGACCGCACGGCGATGTGTGGCGCAGCCGGTGGACCATCTGTCGCAGTGTCCGGTGCCGGAGCCGGCCGCGGGCCGGCTGCGCAGCGTCTGCCGGCCCGCGTAACGCCGGTCAGTCCTCCGGGAGTTCGACCGGGGCGATGTCGTCGAAGACATCACCGGGGCCGGGGTTCGTCGCATCCGTGGCGCCGCCGAACTGGGTCATCACACCCCAGACGGCGTTGAGCGCGGTCTGTACAGCGCCCTCGGCCCATCCGGCCGTCCAGGAGATGTCGTCGCCCGCGAGGAAGAGTCCGCGCTTGTCGTCGGGCAGCCGGTCCTGCATGAAGTGGGTGAACAGCCGCCGCTGATACCGGTAGTGGCCCGGCAGGTTGGCCTTGAACGCGCCCATGAAGTAGGGCTCGTTCTCCCAGGAGACCGTCACCGGGTTGCCGATGATGTGCTTCCTGATGTCGACGTTCGGGTAGATCTCGCCGAGCGACTTCAGCATGACCTCCATACGCTCGTTCGGGGAGAGCGGCAGCCACTTCAGGCTGTCGTCGCACCAGGTGTACGAGAGGCAGATGACGGCCGGCTTGTCGGGCCCGTCGTCGAGGAGGTAGGTGCCCCGGGTCATCCGGTCGGTGAGCGTCATCGACATGACGTCCCGGCCGGTGGGAACCCCCCTGCCGTCGACGGCCTTGTCCAGCCAGAACGGCCGGTCGACGGGGACGAACAGCTTGGACGACTCCATGTAGTGGGTGCGCTCCATCGCCGTCCAGTGGTCGATGGGGAACAGCGCGTCGTCGCAGTCGATCTTGGAGAGCAGCAGCCAGGACTGGCCGGTGAAGATCGCCGCCCGGAAGGTACGGATGTCGCCGGTCGCGTCGGTGACGGTGATCCGGTTCCCGGCGGTGCGGTGCAGCCGGGTCACGGCGGGGCGCGGCTCGCCGTCGTGCAGCGAGGACAGCGACGTGCCGAGCGGCCAGTGCACGATCTTCTGCGGCTCGCGCTCCCAGAGGCGCAGCGGGAGCTGCTGGCTGCCGCCGACGATGCCGCGGTGGTGGTCGTCGGCCTCGGTGTAGACGACCCGCAGGATCTCCAGGATGGAGTTGGGGAAGTCGGTGTCCCAGCCGCCGGTACCGAAGCCGACCTGGCCGAAGATCTCGCGGTGCCGGAACGACTTGAAGGCGTCGGAGGCGCAGAGGAAACCGTAGAAGGTCTGGTTGTCGAGCTTCTCGACGAGCTTCGCCCAGATCTCCCGGATGCGCGGGACGTCGCGCTCGCGCATCGCCCGGTTCATGTCGGAGAAGTCGGCACCCTCCTCCAGGCAGGCGTTCCAGGCGTCCATCACATCGCGGTAGACCTGCGGCAGATCGGCGATGGTCTCCGCGTAGTGCGACTCACCCTTGAGGTCGACGACGGTCGACGGGGTGGCGGGGGACAGCGGGTTGGGGAAAGGCTCGGTCCGCAGGCCCACCAGGTCGATGTAGTGCTGCAGCGCCGTGGACGACGGCGGGAAGCGCATCGCGCCCATCTCGGCGGTCAGCGAGGGGTCGCAGCCGTCGAAGCCGACAGTACGCAGCCGCCCGCCGATCTGGTCCGCCTCGTAGACGACGGGCTTGAGGCCCATCTTCATCAGTTCGTACGCGGCCACGATGCCGGAGAGACCGCCGCCGATGACGGCGACCTCGGTGCCGTGCTCGGTCGCCGGTATCTGGCCGAGCCCCGCGGGGTGGTCCAGGAAGTCGTCGTACGCGTAGGGGAAGTCCGGCCCGAACATGGTGATCGGCGGCTGCGCGTCGGTGTGCTGGACGGCGTTGGGCACCGTGGACGTCATGGGGTACGGACTCCTTGCACGGGAAAGCGGAAGCGAGAGGGTGCGGGCTCAGACCAGGGAGCCGTACAGACCGGGGCGGCGGTCGTGCAGATACGGGTTGGCGGCGCGGGACGCGCTCAGGAACTCCGGGTCGACGTCGCCGACGACAAGCTCCTCGCCGCGTCCGGCGCGGGTGCGGACGGTGCCGTCGGGGCCGGCCAGGCAGCTCAGCCCGACGAACTCGAACTCGCCTTCCGGGCCGGTCCTGTTGACGTACGCGACATACATCTGGCTCTCGAAGGCGCGGACCGGTACGACGGACTCGGCGACGAACTGGAACGGGTGCATCTGCGCGGTCGGCACCAGCAGCAGATCGGTGGCGGCGAGGGCGTGCGCCCGGACGTTCTCCGGGAACTCGACGTCGTAGCAGATCATGATCCCGATGCGTACGCCGTCCAGCTCGGCCTGGACGACGGGCTGCTCGCCTGGGGTGAACCACTGCTGCTCGAAGCAGCCGAAGAGGTGGGTCTTGCGGTAGTTGGCGAGCCGGGTGCCGTCCGGGCCGATCAGCTGCGCCGCATTGAAGATCAGCTCGCCCGCTCGCTCCGGGTAGCCGTACAGGACCGCGAGCCCGTGCCGTACGGCGATGTCGGCGACGGTCCGCGCGGACGCGCCGTCGGCGGGCTCGGCCAGCCGGGGCACGTCGTCGCCGATGGCGTACCCGGTGAGGAACAGTTCGGGGCAGACCAGCAGCCGGGCCCCGGCCGCTGCCGCACGGCCGGCGGCCTCGTCGAGCACCTTGATGTTCTCGGCCACCGAGCCCGGACGTCCGGAGCTCTGGAGCAGGGCGGTGCGCAACGGCGGCATGGCTGACCTCGGGCTGTGCGGGCTGAGCGGGGACGTATAGACGGTACGGGCCGGGATTCCGGCCGGACAAGGCGCGAGCGTTGCGCGTCGACCGTCGATCCATTGCGCAATCCACCGGTGCGACGGTGATTCGTTGCGTGGAGTGTCGTTGCAGGTCAGAGGGGTGATATCGGTCTCGCCGAGGACCACCTGCCCAGGCGCACGTCCTGGGCCCCGCAGGACGTGCCGAAGAGAGCCGACGCCCGCCTGTGTGATCAGCCCGGAGACCCCGAGGAGTAGCGCCGCAGCAGTGGCGACAGCACCAGCACCGACTTGGTGCGCTCCACATAGGGCTCACCCGCGATCCGCTCCAGCACCTGCTCGAAGTGCCGCATGTCGGCGGCGAAGACCTGGACGATCGCGTCGGCCTCCCCGGTGACCGTGGAGGCAGACGCGATCTCCGGATAGCGCGCCAGACCGCTCTTGATCGCCTCCGGGGAGGTGTTGCGGCTGCAGTAGATCTCGATGAACCCCTCGGTCTCCCAGCCGAGCGCCGCCGGGTCCACCCGGACAGTGAAGCCGGTGATGGCCCCCTCGGCGCGCAACCGGTCGACGCGGCGCTTCACCGCGGGCGCGGAGAGGCCGATGATCGCGCCGATGTCGGCGTAGGAGCGGCGGGCGTCCTCGGCAAGGGCGTGGACGATGCGTTCGTCGAGATCGTTCAGTCGCACTTCAGGTGGATCACTTCTCTGCGATGGGTGTTCAGGGGACGGCGGCACACCGTGCCGCACCCGAAGTAGAACACGCTGTGGAGGACGGGGCCGTACGGACGTCGGTGCGACGCAGCGGGGTAGGGGTGAAGTGCGCACCTCTACCGAACGGAGACCCGATGACCTGGCTCGACCCCGACCCCTTTCTGCGCGGTGTGGCCTGGCGGGACGGTGTGCGTATGGTGCGGGCCGACCCGGCCGATCTGGCGCGGCTGCCGTGGGACACCGGCGCGCGGGCGCTGCTGCCCATCGGCGTGCGGCTGGAGTTCCTGGCGCCGGGCGCGCGTGCGGTGGAGATCCGCTACCGCGCCGCGGTGCCGGACCCGGCGGACGCGCTGCACGATCTCGCCCACGTCTTCGCACTCTGGCAGGGCGACCGGTGCGTGGCGGAGATCTTCGCGGAGCCCGCCGAGGAGGCGGTCGCCGTGCTCGGACTCCCGCCCGGGGAAGGCCCGTTCACCGTCTATCCGCCGCAGGGCCAGTCCCCGCTGATCCTCGGGGTGCGGGCGGTGGGCGGCGCGCTGCTGCCCGCGCCGGCGCAGCCTCGGTGGGTGGTGCACGGCGACTCGATCACCGAGGGCTGGTGGTCCACGCGCCCCGCCCACGCCTGGCCCGCGGTGGCCGGCCGGGCGCTCGCGCTGGACCCGGTCAATCTGGGGTACGCGGGGTCGGCGCGCGGAGAGCTGTGCGTCGCCGAGCAGATCGCGGCGCTCCCGGCTGACGTACTGACGCTGGCGTTCGGTACGAACTGCTGGTCACGAGTGCCGTTCTCGGCGCCGCTGCTGTACGAGACGGTGCGTGCGTTCGTCACCCTGGTGCGCGCGGGCCACCCCGATACACCGGTGCTGCTCGTCTCACCGCTCCTGTGCCCGGACGCCGAGGACACCCCGAATGCCCTCGGGGCCACTCTGTGCGAGCTGCGGACGGCTCTGGAGGAGGCCGGTGCGAGCCTTGTCCGCGCGGGCGACTCCCGGCTGTCCGTGCTGCCGGGACGCGATGTTCTCGGGCCGGAGCATCTGGCGGACGGCCTGCACCCTCACGACGCCGGCCACGCCCGCCTGGCGGCGGCCGTCACGGAGGCGCTCGCTCCGTACGTGCCCGTGTCAGCCTGCTGAGCGACGCTCTCTCCCCCGAACGACGGAAGAAGTCCGGGCCGCGTCGGCGGCCCGGACTTCTTCCTCGTTGTTTCCCGGCGCTGCCGGGGACCTGTGACTAGCTCCAGCTGGCGTGCAGCGGCTTGCCCTCGGCGTAACCGGCAGCACTCTGCACACCGACGACCGCCTTCTCGGCGAACTCCTCCAGGGACGCCGCACCGGCGTACGTGCAGGAGGAGCGGACGCCCGCGATGATCGAGTCGATGAGGTCCTCGACGCCGGGGCGGGTCGGGTCCAGGAACATCCGCGAGGTGGAGATGCCCTCCTCGAAGAGCGCCTTACGGGCCCGGTCGTACGCCGACTCGTCCGACGTACGGTTCTTCACGGCGCGCGCGGACGCCATGCCGAAGGACTCCTTGTAGTAGCGGCCGTCGGCGGACTGCTGGAGGTCGCCGGGCGACTCGTACGTACCGGCGAACCAGGAGCCGATCATCACGTTGGACGCGCCCGCGGCGAGCGCCATGGCGACATCGCGCGGGTGGCGGACGCCGCCGTCCGCCCAGACGTGCTTGCCGTACTTCTTCGCCTCGGCGGCGCACTCGAGCACCGCGGAGAACTGGGGCCGGCCGACACCGGTCATCATCCGGGTGGTGCACATGGCACCGGGGCCGACACCGACCTTGATGATGTCCGCACCGGCCTCGATGAGGTCGCGCACGCCCTCGGCGGCAACGATGTTGCCGGCCACGATCGGCACCTGCGGGTCGAGCGCACGGACCGCACGGACCGCACTGATCATGGACTCCTGGTGGCCGTGCGCGGTGTCGACGACGAGGGTGTCGACGCCGGCGTCGAGGAGCTGCTTGGCCTTGCCCGCGACATCGCCGTTGATCCCGACGGCAGCGGCGATCCGCAGTTTGCCGTCGGCGTCGGTGGCCGGGGTGTAGAGGGTGGCGCGGAGCGCGGCCTTGCGGGTGAGGATGCCGACGAGCCGGCCGTCCGCGTCGACCGCGGGGGCGAGCTTGCGGTGGGCGCCGTCGAGCTTGTTGAACGCGTCGCGCGGATCGATGTCCGCGTCGAGCAGCACCAGGTCCTTGGACATGACCTCGGAGAGCTGGGTGAAGCGGTCGACACCGGTCAGGTCGTGGTCGGTGACGACACCGACGGGCCGCTGCTCCTCGTCGACGACGACGCCTGCGCCGTGCGCGCGCTTCGGCAGCAGGGACAGGGCGTCGGCGACGGTCTGGCCAGGGGTCAGCACGATCGGCGTGTCGAGCACGAGGTGGCGCGTCTTCACCCAGGAGATGACGTCGGTGACGACGTCGATCGGGATGTCCTGAGGGATGACGACCAGCCCGCCGCGGCGTGCGATCGTTTCAGCCATCCGGCGGCCCGCGATCGCCGTCATATTGGCGACGACGAGCGGGATGGTGGTGCCGCTGCCGTCCGGCGAGGAGAGGTCGACCCCCTGGCGGGAACCGACCGCTGAGCGGCCCGGAACCATGAAGACATCGTCGTACGTGAGGTCGTACGGGACCGAGGGGGACTCTGTGTAGCGACCGGTGCCGGGCTCAAGAAAACGCATAAGGCTCATTTTTTCATACGAAACCGCGCAGGTCGCTGCCCCGAAGACACAGCACATGACTCCCGCATTCGTACGTTCCTACAAGGACCGAGTGCGGGAGTTCCGGGCAAGTGGAACCTGCCTTACCCGCAGACACTACCCGAACAGCTTTCAACCATTCGTGATCACCTTCCCTGGACCTGGTGACAAGGGGTCAGGTAGCTTCAAACGCGCAGGTCCCGCGGGTCGCAACCAGGTCCCGAGGAACAGGCGGAACGGCCCCCAACTTCCGTCATACGTACGACCGGAGAGGATCCAGACCCGCCCGTGGAGAACGAACTGCCGGACATCTACTGCCCGTTCCCCCAGCAGACGAACCCGAACGTCGCGCACACCCGTGTGCACCTCGACAGCTGGACGCGCAGCACCGGTCTGGTACACCGGGATTCAGCCAGGGAGCGCTTCGAGCAAGCCGACTTCGGCGCGTTCGTCGGCATGGTGTATCCGACCGCGAACGCCGAGAATCTCGATCTCGTCGCCGACTGGTTCGTGTGGCTGTTTCTCGTCGACGACCAGCTCGACGACGGCCATCTCGGCCGCAGCCCGGACCGGGTGCGCGATGTGGTGGCGCTGATGCGCACCGTGGTCGAGGGCACCGGCACCGGCCCGCTGCCGGACGAGGAGCTCCCGGCCGCCGTGGTCGCCCTGACCGACCTGTGGGAACGCACGACGCCGAACGCTGCCGCGCACTGGCTGCGCCGGTTCGCCTGGCACCTGATGACGTACCTCACCACGGCCACCACCTGGGAGGCGGGGAACCGGGCGGACGGTGTCGTGCCGTCCGAGGAGACGTACATCGCCAAGCGCCGGCACACCGGCGCCATACATGTCTGCATGGACCTGATAGAGATCGTGGCCGGTATCGAGGCACCCGAGTCGATCCACAACGATCCCCGGTTCATCGTCGCGCTGGAAGCCTCGTGCAACGTCGTGTGCTGGGCCAATGACGTGTACTCGTACGAGAAGGAACAGGTCCTCGGCGAGATCCACAACCTCGTCCATCTGGTCCGGCACCACCGCGGATACAACAAGCAGGAGGCGCTCGAGCACGTCTGTGCGGAGATCGCCACGGAGACGGAGCGCTTCCTGGCGGCCGAGGCCGAGCTGGTGGCGGCGTACCCGCTGCTGTCCGGGATGCTCGTCCCGTACCTGAACGGGATGCGGAGCTGGATGCGCGGCAATCTGGACTGGTCACGGCAGACGCCGCGCTACAACCCGGCGGACGTCAGCCAGTACAAGGAGCCGCAGCAGTACTTGGAGGCCACGGTCCTGGGCGTACGGCAGGACTGACCCCGGAGCGCATCACCTCGGCCGCCGGCGGGGCGTGGAGCCCGCCCGGCGGCCGAGGCACAGCTTGTCGCCGGGCGGCCCGTTCAGGACGCCGCCCGGCCCCGCTCAGTCCCCGTCCGGGTCGGCCCGCTCCAGTGCGGGCCGCCGCGGCGCCGCGGACTCCGTCAGCAGATATTCGGCGGCCGACGTGTCCGTCACCAGGCTGGTGACCAGTCCGGACCGCAGGACCGCCCCGATCGCCGCCGCCTTGCGCTGGCCGCCCGCGATCGCCACCACTTCGGGGATCCGCCGCAGCCGCTCCGCCTCGACGGTGATGCACCGCTCGCCCAGGTCGCGGCCGACCCGGCGCCCTTCCGCGTCGAAGAGGTGCGCGGACATCTCGGCAGCGACACCGAGCGACGCGTAATGCTCCCGCTCCTCGTCGGTCAGCATGTCGTGGACGGTGGAGATACCCGGCTCCCAGGAGCCGATGGAGACCGCGGCGACCGTCACCTTGTCGAAGTACTCGAAGGCGCGGGCGATGCCGGTCTGGTGGCGCAGCGCGGCGGCCGTGGCCGGGTCGGGCAGCAGCATCGGCGCATAGATCGGGTGGGCCTCGCCACCGGACACCTGGGCGGCCCGCCGGACCGCCTCGACCGAACCGCGCTCCGCGGTCCCTGCGTCGTACACCCCGGTGAGCTGCACGACCGTGCACGGCGGAAGCCGGTCGAGGGCCGCCGCCATATGGATGGTGGACCGGCCCCAGGCCAGACCCAGCACATCGCCTTCGTTCACCAGTTCGCCGAGGAGATCGGCCGCGACCTCGCCCAGGTTCTCAGGGTCCGGGGCGTCGTCCTGCTCCTCCGCGGGAGACTCGACGACGACCGCGTGCCGCAGCCCGTAGCGGGCCCGCAGCGCGTCGGAACGCTCCGCGTCCAGCTCTGCGGGGACCCGGATCTCGATCCGTACGAGGTCACGCTCGAGCGCCGTCTCCAGGACCCGGGCCACCTTGAAGCGGCTGACGCCGAACTCCTCGGCGATCTGGATCTTCGACTTTCCCTCGAGGTAGAAGCGACGGGCCATGGCCGCCGCCTGCACCAGCTCCGCGGGCCCCATCCGCAGGGCGGACCGTCCCGCCGACATAGCAGACACCGCGATCTCCTCACTGCTGTTCACACGCTCGATACGCCGTTCATCCTGTCAGATCCGGCGGTCCTTGATCGGTCCCGTCGGACCGCGTTCATCTGCCCTTGGCCGGGCCGACCGGCAACCGGGGCCCGGGTGGACTGCGTCATCACTGCCGACGTCGCGGCCGGCTTCAGTGGTTGCACGCCCAGGCCGCCGAGGCGATCGTCCCGTCCGCCTTGGCACGCAGGGCGCGTACCGCCTCGGCCGGGTCCTGCGCCCCGTACACCGCGGAACCGGCGACGAAAACGTCCGCACCGGCCTCGGCGCACCGCTCGATGGTGGACTCGGAGACCCCGCCGTCGACCTGGAGCCACAGCTCCAGACCGTGCTTGGAGATCAGCTCACGGGTGCGGCGGATCTTCGGCAGCATGATGTCCAGGAAGGCCTGGCCGCCGAAGCCCGGCTCCACCGTCATGATCAGCAGCATGTCGAGCTCGGGGAGCAGGTCCTCGTACGGCTCGATGGGCGTCGCGGGCTTGAGCGCCATGGAGGCGCGGGCACCCTTGGCCCGGATCTCCCGCGCCAGCCGTACGGGCGCTGCCGCGGCCTCCGCATGGAAAGTGACCGAGCCGGCGCCCGCCTCGACGTACTGCGGCGCCCAGCGGTCCGGGTCGTCGATCATCAGGTGGCAGTCCAGCGGAGTGTCCGTGGCCCGGCTGAGCGATTCCACGATGGGCACGCCGAGCGTCAGGTTGGGCACAAAGTGGTTGTCCATGACATCGACATGGAGCCAGTCGGCGCCTTCGACGGCCTTCGCCTCCTCAGCGAGGCGGGCGAAGTCGGCGGACAGGATGCTCGGGTTGATCTGGGCCATGTGCCAAGCGTGCCATGTTCCACAGCACTTCCCCGCCCAGGTGCGGGCCAAAGCCTCACGGGATCATTACAGTTCGCGAAATCCAGGGGCTTCGGCCGCCCGATCCGGGAGATTCGGCCCGCGTCGGGCCGCTCGGCGGCGGTACGGGCCCTGCGGCGGCAGCCTGCTCCCGGCACTGCGCACCGCACGGGCGGGGGTTTCGTTACGCAATTGCGTTACGCCTGGGTCCGGTCACGGCCGCAGGCACTCAGGGTGCACATTCCGCCACCGGCCGTACCGGGCACAGCGCAGCGCACCGTCCCGGCCGGCGGCACCCGGGCCTTACGCGGTACGCCGCAGCAGGGCCAGATACATCGCGTCCGTGCCATGCAGATGCGGCCACAGCTGGACGTCGGGTCCGTCGCCCAGCGCGGGCACACCGGGCATCAGCGGGCGCGCATCCACCCATTCCGCCTCGACGACCGGCTGACCGCCGCGCCCCTTCAGCACGTCCTCGACGACCACGCGGGTCTCCGCGAGATGCGGCGAGCAGGTCGCGTAACCGACGATGCCGCCGACCCGCACGGCCTTCAATGCCTCCCGCAGCAGGCCTCGTTGCAGCGGCGCGAAGCTCTCCAGGTCCTCCGCGCGGCGGCGCCAGCGGGACTCCGGGCGGCGGCGCAGCGCGCCGAGGCCGGAGCACGGGACGTCCATCAGGACCCGGTCGAAACTGTCGGGCTGCCACGGCGGGCGGGTGCCGTCGGCAGTGATGACCTGGTAGGGGCCGGGGTTGCCGGCCAGCGCGCGCTCGACGAGCCGGGCCCGGTGCGGCTGCTTCTCGGCGGCGAGCAGGGCGGCGCCGCGTTCGGCGGCAAGGGCGGCGAGCAGCGCGGCCTTGCCGCCCGGCCCGGCGCAGCCGTCGAGCCACCGGGTGTCACTGCCGTCCACCGGCGCGCTGGCGAGGGCGGTGGCCACCAGCTGGCTTCCCTCGTCCTGGACCCCGGCACGGCCTTCCTGCACGGCGGACAGGGCACCGGGCTCGCCGCCCTCGGCCATCCTTACGGCATAGGGCGACCAGCGGCCGGGCAGGCCGTTCTCGTCGCCGAGGGCCGTGAGCAGCTCATCGGTGGTGGAACGGCCGGGGCGGGCGACGAGAGTGACCTCGGGCCGTTCGTTGTCGGCTTCGAGGAGATCCTCGATCCCGGCGCGGCCACTGCCCAGCGCGTCCCAGAGGGCGGAGACGATCCACCGCGGGTGCGAGTACACGACGGCGAGGTGGTCCTCGGCGTCCTGGTCGTACGGCGGAGCGACACGCGCCACCCAGCCGTCGAGGTCGTCCGCGGCGACCTTCCGCAGCACGGCGTTGACGAACTTCGCCCGCCCCTCACCGAGCACGACCCGGGCCAGCTCCACACTGGCGGAGACCGCGGCGTGGGTGGGGATACGGGTGCCGAGCAGCTGGTGCACGCCCATGTTCAGCACATCGAGGACCGGCGGGTCGACCTCGCGCAGCGGCCGGTCGATGCAGGCCGCGACGATCGCGTCGTACGTGCCCTGGCGCCGCAGCGTCCCGTAGACCAGCTCGGTCGCCAGCGCCGCGTCCCTGGTGTCGAAGTCACCCTTGGCACGCGCCTTCTTCAGCAGCGGGGGCAGGACGAGGTTGGCGTACGCATCGCGTTCGTCGACAGCCCTCAGCGCCTCGAAGGCGAGGAACCGGACCGGGTCCTTCTGGGGCCGGCGATGCGGCTTGGCGGGACGGCGACGCTGCTGGTCGTTCACGTGAAAGGTGCTCCGCTGATGGTGAGGGGACGAACCCTCCCAGCCTACGTCGCCCTCGGATCAGGCCCGTCCGGCGCTTGGGAAGAGGACAGCCACCGGACGGTCCTGTTCGCCGTCGCCGCCGGACAGGCCGCCCAACAGGTCTCAGACCCCGATCAGCTCCCCCGGAGCGATCCGCACCCCGCGCGCCCAGTCCGCGGCCCGCATCGGCTTCTTGCCCTGCGGCTGTACCCAGAGCAGCTCCACGGCGTGCGATCCGGTACCGACGTACACATTGTTCTTCGACGCGGACAGTTCGCCGGGCGCCAGGTCGGCACGGTCCAGGACGGGCACGGCCTGGATCAGCTTGAGGCGTTCCCCCCGGAAGAGCGTCCATGCCCCGGGGGCGGGGGTGCAGCCGCGCACCACCCGGTCGACCCGCAGTGCGGGCGCCGACCACTGCACCTGGGCGTCCTCGACGGTGATCTTCGGTGCGAGGGTGACGCCCTCCTCCGGCTGCGGCACGGCGTGCAGGGTGCCGTCCTCGATGCCGTCCATCGTCGCGGCGAGCAGCCCGGCGCCGGCGAAGGCGAGCCGGGTGAGCAGATCGCCGCTGGTGTCGGTGGGCCGTACCTCCTCGGTGAGGACGCCGTACACCGGTCCGGAGTCGAGCCCCTCCTCGATCAGGAAGGTCGAGGCACCGGTGACCTCGTCCCCGGCCATCACCGCGTGCTGCACGGGGGCCGCGCCGCGCCAGGCCGGAAGCAGCGAGAAGTGCAGATTGACCCAGCCGCGGGCGGGAATGCCGAGGGCGGTCTTGGGCAGCAGCGCCCCGTAGGCGACGACCGGGCAGCAGTCGGGGGCGATCTCCCGCAGCCGCGCGAGGAAGTCCTCGTCGCGCGGCCGGGCGGGCTTCAGCACCTCGATCCCGGCTTCCTCGGCGCGCTCCGCGACGGGGCTGGCGACCAGTCGACGGCCGCGTCCGGCGGGTGCGTCGGGACGGGTGACGACGGCGGCCACTTCGTGCCGGCCGGAGGAGATCAGGGCGTCCAGGGCGGGTACGGCTACCTCGGGGGTGCCTGCGAAGACGAGCTTCATGGGTGGCTGACTGCCTCTCAGGCCGAAACGTTACGGTGACGAGCAACGCACCAGTCTAGGCGGCAACCGCCCCGGGGGCGTGCGCACGACCGTGCGCCCCGCGCATATGCGCGTACGCCCCTGAAGCGTGACCACAGCCCCAGGTGACGCGTTGGTCAAGAGAGATTGACCGAAGCGGGCCGTCAGGTGCGGCCCGGCCCCTTTCAACGCCGGTTCGAGAGGCTTCTTCATGGCCGACCACGCAACCCACGACGCCCAAGCGCGGGCCAGCCTGCATCTGTTGGTGCGGGACATCGAGCGGGTCCGGCGGCAGGTGGACGCACTGCGCACGCTCACGGCCCAACTGGGCAACGTCTACCGTCCGCGCCGCTCCGGCCCGTCCACGGGCTTCGTCGTCTACGGCAGGGCCCCGGCCCCCACCGTCAGGCTGGCCCAGGAACTGCGGGACAGCGTCGAAACCCTGGTGACGGCGGCAGTGGACTTCGACCGCTCGCTGGGCTTCTCCTGGGACGCGGTGGGCTCCGCGCTCGGGGTCACCAAGCAGGCGGTCCACCGCCGCTACGGCGCCCGCCGGAACACCCCGCAGCCGGGGGCGGCGGAGGTGGCCGCGGAGACCGCCGGGACGCGTCCTCTGCCCGTGACGCCCGGGTCCGGCACGTCGTCGGTACTGCCTGCCGTACCCGCAGCCCGCTCGATGCCCCCACAGCCCTCTGCGGACCGCCCCTCCCTGCGTGAGGACCTGCGCCCCGGCGCCTTCCCCGGCCCGCGCAACGGCTGACGGAACCCCCTCTGCCCCACCGTGCCCGACGCACGGAGGGGCAGTCGTATGTGGCTTGCCGCCCGTCCGGTCAGCCGATGTCCGGGGGATCGATCCTGATCCGTACCGGATCGCCGTTCCCCCGGGCCATCCGCGCCGCCTGCGCCGTCTTCAGAGCGGCGGCGAGCGCGGCGCCGCTGCCGGGCGGCACCCGGAGCAGTACCCTCTCCCAGCTCTCCCCCATCGGCGCGTCCCACGGTCTGCGTGGTCTGCCGGGTTCGGCACGCGGTACCGGGACCGGGCCGAGCACCTCCGCGTCCGGCGGCAGTTCCGCGACAGCGAGGAAGGCGGCGAGAGCCTCCGGCCGGCCGGTCACCGAAGCCATCCGGGACACCGGCGGGAAGCCCAGCTCTGCACGTTCCGCCAGCTCGCGGCGGGCGTGGCCGACCGAGTCCCAGCGCACCAGCGCCTGGACGGGCCGCAGCGTCGGCTCGGCGACGATCACCACCGTGCCGCCCTCCTGCTGCCCCCGTACCAGCGAGGCCGCGGCCGTCCAGCGGCGCAGCGCCTCCTCCCCGGCACGCAGGTCGGGGCGGCCGACCATCGCCCAGCCGTCCAGCAGCAGCGCGGCCGCGTAGCCGCCCTCGGCTACGGGCTCGGCGCCGGGGGTGCTGACCACCAGCGCGGGCACATCCGGCACGGAGTCGAGAATGTGGTCGCGCCCGGACGTGCGCACCGGTACGGCGGGGAACGCCCGCCCGAGCTCCTCGGCGGTCCGGCGGGCGCCGACGATCTGCGCCCGCAGCCGGCTCGCGCCGCAGGCGACACAGTGCCAGGCGGTCTCGGCCCGACCGCACCAGGCGCAGTTGAGATCCTGCTGGTCCGGTGCCTCCAGCGGGCCCGCGCAGTGCCGGCACCGGGCGGGCTCACGGCAGCGCTCGCAGGCCAGCCGGGGCGCGTACCCCCGGCGCGGCACCTGCACCAGCACCGGTCCGCTGCGCAGCCCGTCACGTACGGTCTGCCAGGCGAGGCTGGGCAGCCGCGCCGCCCGGGCCGCCCCGTCCCGGGCCAGCTCGCCGTCGCCGACGGTACGGATCAGCGGCGCCGCGATCCGCAGCTGCTCCCGGTCCGCGCGCAGCGGGAGCGCCCAGCCGCTCTCCACCAGCTGGGCGGCCTCCACCGTGCAGTTCGTCCCGCCGAGCAGGAACGCGCACCGGCCGTGCGCGGCCCGCAGCTCCAGGACCTCCCGGACATGGGGGAACGGGGCATTGTCGTCGCTGTGGCTGGAGTCACCGTCGTCCCACACGGCGACCAGGCCCAGATCCGCGACCGGTGCGAACATCGCGGCCCGCGTCCCGACCACCGCCCGCACGGATCCGCGCCGCACGGCGAGCCATTCCCGGTACCGCTTCTCGGGCCCGGAGTCGGCGGTCAGCAGCGCATGACGGCCCGTCCCCAGCACCTCCGTGAGCGCGGCGTCCACCCGCCCGGCACTGCGCCCGTCCGGTACGACGACGAGCGCACCCCGCCCCGACGCGAGGGTCGCGGCGACCGCCCTGGCGATCTCCTGCGACCAGTGCGGGCCCGGCAGCGCGGTCCATACGGCCCGGGGCGCCCCGCCCTCGGCCAGCGCCCGCAGGAACGCGGGCCCCTGCTCGTACCGCTCCCAGCTCCCGGCCGGCGGCGCCGGGGGCGGCGGCAGCGGCTCCGGCGACGGCTTGGACTCGGCCCGTCCGTTCCTCGGCGGCACGGCGAGCTGCAGCACATCGGCGAGACTCCCCGCATACCGGTCGGCCACGGCACGCGACAGGGCGAGGAGCTCGGGTCCGAGCACCGGCTCGGGCGATACGACATAGGCGAGCGCGGCAAGCGTCCCCGGATAGTCCGACTCCGCTCGCCGCTCGATGAGGAACCCGTCGATCAGCCCGCCGCCCTCACGACGCCCGCCGCGGACATTGCGCCCCCCGGCCCCGAACCGCACCCGCACCCGCACACCGGGCTGCGCCTCGGCGTCGAGCTCTTCCGGCACGGCATAGTCGAAGTACTGGTCGAGGTGGAGGACGCCCTTGTTGACCAGCACCCGGGCGACGGGCAGCTCCTTGGCGAGCGCGGCCCCCCGCCAGGTGCGCGGCTTGGCCCGGGGCACCTTCGCCTTCCGTACCGTCTCCCGAATGAGCGCAAGCTGCTCCGGCGCCCCGCCCTCGGGGTCTGCGGACTGCTCGTTGTCGCTGCTCACAGCCAAATTCCTACCAGACACGACTGACAGCGGCCCCGGCCCGGGACCGTTCGCCCCGGCCGGCCGGAGCCGCACGCACCGGGGCCCGGACACCGCGTGCGGCGTCCGGGCCCCGGCGTACGGGCGAGAGCGGCAGGCTTACAGCCCGGCCGCCTTGCGCAGTGCTTCCACGCGGTCCGTGCGCTCCCAGGTGAAGTCGGGAAGCTCACGGCCGAAGTGGCCGTACGCCGCGGTCTGGGCGTAGATCGGACGCAGCAGGTCGAGGTCGCGGATGATCGCGGCCGGACGGAGGTCGAAGACCTCACCGATGGCGTGCTCGATCCTCTCGGTCTCGATCGCGGCGGTGCCGAACGTCTCGACGAACAGGCCGACCGGCTCGGCCTTGCCGATCGCGTACGCCACCTGCACCTCGCAGCGGGCCGCGAGGCCCGCCGCGACGACGTTCTTGGCGACCCAGCGCATCGCGTACGCCGCCGAGCGGTCCACCTTCGACGGGTCCTTGCCCGAGAAGGCGCCGCCGCCGTGGCGGGCCATGCCGCCGTACGTGTCGATGATGATCTTGCGGCCGGTCAGACCGGCGTCGCCCATCGGGCCGCCGATCTCGAAGCGGCCGGTGGGGTTCACCAGCAGCCGGTAGCCGTCGGTGTCCAGCTTGATGCCGTCCTCGATCAGCTGCGAGAGGACATGCTCGACGACGAATTCGCGGATGTCGGGGGCGAGCAGCGAGTCGAGGTCGATGTCACTGGCGTGCTGCGAGGAGACGACGACCGTGTCGAGGCGGACGGCCTTGTCGCCGTCGTACTCGATGGTCACCTGCGTCTTGCCGTCGGGGCGCAGGTAGGGGATGGTCCCGTTCTTGCGGACCTCGGACAGCCGGCGCGAGAGACGGTGCGCCACGTAGATCGGGAGCGGCATGAGCTCCGGGGTCTCGTCGCAGGCGTAGCCGAACATCAGGCCCTGGTCGCCGGCGCCCTGCTTGTCGAGCTCGTCCTCGTCGCCCTCGACACGCTTCTCGTACGCCGTGTCGACGCCCTGCGCAATGTCGGGCGACTGTGCACCGATGGACACCGAGACGCCACAGGAGGCGCCGTCGAAGCCCTTCTTGGAGGAGTCGTAGCCGATCTCCAGGATCTTGTTGCGCACCAGCGTCGGGATGTCGGCGTAGGCCTTGGTCGTGACCTCACCCGCGACATGCACCAGACCGGTGGTGATCAAGGTCTCGACGGCGACGCGCGAAGTCGGGTCCTCGCGCAGGAGGGCGTCGAGAATGGTGTCGCTGATCTGGTCAGCGATCTTGTCGGGGTGACCCTCGGTGACAGATTCCGAGGTGAAGAGACGGCGGGACACATCGCTCCCTGGGGTTGCAGCGGCTGCTGGCTGATCATTGGCGGACGGCCGGGAGCTGCGCCCGGCACGGTCCGGGGCCCAGTTTATCGGTCGCTATCGGTTGTCGGACAACGTGTCTCGCCCTTTGGAAGTTCTGTGACCTGCGGCACTGCTTGCTGCGGTACGACAATCACTCCCCGAAGATGCCCTGTACGCCCATTTTTAGGGGGGTTTCCGGCTCCCCGGAGGGGCAGAACGAGGAATTCACACGAGACGCGCCGACACAAGATCCCAGACCGTGTCGGCGAGCCCTTCCTTGGGACCATACGGCACGGGGGTCTCGCCGCCGTCGGCCGCGAGCACCACCGCTTCGTTCTCCTCGGAGCCGAAGGTCTTGCGCTCCCCCACCTCATTGACGACGAGGAGATCGCAGCCCTTGCGGCGGAGCTTCTCCCGGCCGTTGGCGAGGACGTTGTCGGTCTCGGCGGCGAAACCTACGACGACCTGGTCCGGTGTGGCCCGATCGGCGGAGACCTCGGCAAGGATGTCGGGATTGCGTACGAGCGTGATCGGGGCGGGCTCCTGGCCGTCCTTCTTCTTGATCTTCCCCTGGGCGTACTCGGCCGGACGGAAGTCGGCGACCGCGGCCGCCATCACCACGACATCGGCGTCGGCCGCGGCCTTCAGCACGGCTTCGCGCAGCTGCACCGCGGTACCGACACGGACGACATCGGCGCCGGACGGGTCGGGCAGCCCGGTGTTGGCCTCGATGAGGGTGACGCGGGCGCCGCGGGCGACGGCGGTGCGGGCGAGCGCGTACCCCTGCTTGCCGGAGGAGCGGTTGCCGAGGTAGCGGACCGGGTCGAGCGGCTCCCGGGTACCGCCCGCGCTGATCACCACGTGGCGGCCCGCCAGATCGGGTTCGACGGGCCCGCGGGCCAGCACCCGGCGGCAGACCTCGAAGATCTCGCCGGGGTCGGGCAGCCGGCCCTTGCCGGTGTCGACGCCGGTGAGCCGGCCGACGGCGGGCTCGATGACGACGGCGCCGCGCCGGCGGAGCGTGGCGACGTTCTCCCGGGTGGCGGGGTGCTCCCACATCTCGGTGTGCATGGCGGGCGCGAAAACCACCGGACAGCGGGCGGTGAGCAGCGTATTGGTGAGGAGGTCGTCGGCGAGGCCGTGGGCAGCCTTGGCCAGCATGTCGGCGGTGGCGGGGGCGACCACGACGAGGTCGGCGCCCTGACCGATACGCACGTGCGGCACCTCGTGGACGTCGTTCCACACCTCGGTCGACACGGGGTGGCCGGAGAGCGCGGACCAGGTCGCCGCGCCCACGAAGTTCAGCGCCGACCCGGTCGGGACGACCCGTACGTCATGACCGGACTCGGTCAGCCGGCGCAGCAGCTCACACGCCTTGTAGGCGGCGATGCCCCCGCTGACCCCCAGAACGACCTTCGGCTTCTCCACTGCATCTCCCCGCACTCGGGTACGTACTCGGGATACGTACACCCCCATGCTGCCTCACGGCGTCCGAGCGGCTCCCACGGCCCCGGACACACCACAGGCCCGGCGGTGCTGACCGCCGGGCCTGTGGTGAAGGTGCATTTCCTGCTTACTGCGCGGGGCCCTCGATGGCCTCGGAGGTCAGCAGGCCCGCGTTGATCTCGCGGAGCGCGATCGACAGCGGCTTCTCGTGCACGTGGGTGTCGACGAGCGGACCGACGTACTCGAGGAGGCCCTCGCCGAGCTGCGAGTAGTACGCGTTGATCTGGCGCGCGCGCTTGGCGGCGTAGATCACAAGGCTGTACTTCGAGTCGGTGGCCTCGAGGAGCTCATCAATCGGCGGGTTGATGATGCCCTCGGGCGTGGTGATGGAAGAGGACACTCTCTGCCTTCCGAAGGGGGTAAAAATCAAAGAGATCTTTGACAGTGCGGGGTTCCGCCGGGGTGGCGATCCGGGTCGGCTGCGTCAGTCGCTGCTCTCACGGCGGGCGGAAGCCTGCAGCATCAAGGCTAGCAGCTCACGTGCTACGTCCTCGACGGAGGTGTTGACCAGCGTTGCATCGAACTCGGATTCGGCGGCGAGTTCGACCTTGGCGGCCGCGAGCCGTCGCTCGATGACCTCCGGCGCCTCGGTCCCGCGGCCGGTGAGCCGGCGCACCAGCTCGTCCCAGCTGGGCGGGGCGAGGAAGACCAGCCGCGCGTCGGGCATCGACTGGCGGACGAGTCGCGCCCCCTGGAGATCGATCTCCAGGAGGACCGGTTCGCCCGCCTCCAGGCGTTCGAGCACGGCCCGGCGCGGTGTGCCGTAGCGGTTGCCGGCGAACTCGGCCCACTCAAGCAGCTCGCCGTTGGCGATCAGCTTGTCGAACTCGTCGTTGTCCACGAAAAAGTAGTGGACACCGTTGCGCTCGCCGGGGCGCGGCCTGCGTGTCGTCGCCGACACCGAGAGCCAGACCTCGGGGTGGACCTTGCGCATATGGGCGACGACCGTGCTCTTGCCGACCCCGGAGGGGCCGGAGAGCACGGTCAGCCGCGGACGTACGTCCGGGGGTACGGGGGGCGTCCCCCGGGATGTTGCAGCCATGGAGCGATTATCCCCGTTCTCAGGGGTGCCTGAGAACGTCAGGCGGCAGAGCCGCCGAACTCTCGCTCCAGGGAAGCAATCTGGTTGGAGCCGAGACCCCGGACCCGGCGGCTCTCGGAGATCCCGAGTCGCTCCATGATCTGCTTGGCGCGGACCTTGCCCACGCCGGGCAGGGACTCGAGAAGGGCGGAGACCTTCATCTTGCCGATGACGTCGTTCTCCTGGCCCTGCTTGATGACCTCGTGGAGGGAGGCGCCGGAGTGCTTGAGTCGATTCTTGACCTCGGCCCGCTCCCGGCGAGCCGCGGCGGCCTTTTCGAGCGCGGCTGCGCGCTGTTCAGGGGTAAGGGGCGGAAGAGCCACGCCTACGTCACCTCGGATGTCGATCTGTCGGATACGGACCGGTGAGGAGGCCAGTCGCCTCCACACCTGGTGAGCAACGAACAACCTGTGCACGTTGGCTCTCGACGGAGACTAGCGGCCAAGGCCGCTCGAGTCAGCGAGAACAGACGAAAAGTCCTGGTCAGCCTTGGCCGACCGGGACATTTCAGTCATAACTACCGAGTTTTTTGGTCAGGATTCCGCCAACACGCTGTTACGTGGCATCGTCAGCTCGCCGGGACGGCCTCGCGGACCTCGTCCGTGAGCCGATCGGCGGCTTCGCGCAGCCCTGACGCGCCGGGTCCGTGGCGCAGCACGCCCCGGCTCACGCTCGGCAGCACATTGCCCACCGCGGCGCCGAACACGCCCGGCAAATCGGCGGGGGTGGCGCCCTGCGCACCGATGCCGGGGGCCAGCAGCGGTCCGTTGACCGCCAGATTCACCCCCGCGTCGCCGAGTGTGGCGCCGATCACCGCACCGACCGAGCCGAGTGGCGTGGCGCCCTCGTTCTCGGCGGCCACGTGGTCGAGCATCAGCTGGGCCAGCGACCGGCCGTCGGCGGCGGTGGCGCGCTGCACCTCGGCGCCCTCCGGGTTGGAGGTGAGGCCGAGGACGAAGACCCCCGCACCGGAGAGGACGGCCGCGTCGAGCGCCGGACGCAGCGAACCGAAGCCGAGGTACGGCGAGACGGTGAGCGCGTCGGAGAAGAGCGGCGAGCCCTTGTCCAGGTACGTCGCTGCGTAGGCGCCCATGGTGGAGCCGATGTCGCCGCGCTTGGCGTCCATCAGGACGAGCGCACCGGCCGCGCGCGCCTCTTCGACGGCTTTCTCCAGGACGGCGATGCCGCGCGAGCCGAACCGCTCGAAGAACGCGGACTGCGGCTTGAGGACGGCGACCCGGTCGGCCAGCGCCTCGACGACGGTACGGGTGAACCGCTCCAGGCCCGCGATGTCGTCGTTCAGGCCCCAGGCGGTGAGCAGCGAGGCGTGCGGGTCGATGCCGACGCACAGCGGCCCGCGGGTGTCCATGGCGCGGCGCAGCCGCGCGCCGAAGGGTTCAGGGGTCACTTCATGACCTTCCGGGTCTCGGCGCCGACGGCCTCGGCGAGGGTGGCGTACGGGGAGGCGGCGAGGCGCGCGGCCAGGCCCTTGTGGATCGCGCGGGCGTAGAACGGGCCCTCGTAGATGAAGGCGCTGTAGCCCTGGACGAGGGTGGCGCCGGCGAGGATGCGCTGCCAGGCGTCCTCGGCCGTCTCGATGCCGCCGACGCCCACGAGGGTGATCTCGTCGCCGACGCGCGCGTAGAGCCGCTGCAGGACCTCCAGGGAGCGCGCCTTGAGGGGCGCTCCGGAGAGTCCGCCGGTCTCCTTGACCAGCGACAGCGAGGACTTCAGCCCGAGGCCGTCGCGGGCGATGGTGGTGTTGGTGGCGATGATGCCGTCCAGGCCCAGCTCGACCGCGAGATCGGCGACGGCGTCGACGTCCTCGCCCGCGAGATCGGGGGCGATCTTGACGAGGAGCGGGACCCGGCGGTCGGTGACGGTCCGGTCGGCCGCCTCGCGCACGGCGGTGAGCAGCGGGCGCAGGACCTCGGTGGCCTGGAGGTTGCGCAGGCCGGGCGTGTTGGGCGAGGAGACGTTGACGACGAGGTAGTCGGCGTGGCGGGCGAGCCGCTCGGTCGACTTCACGTAGTCGCCGACGGCTTCTGCCTCCGGCACGACCTTGGTCTTGCCGATGTTGACGCCCACCGTGGTCCGGAAGACCGGGTTACGGGTGGCCAGGCGCTCGGCCACGGCCGCGGAGCCCTCGTTGTTGAAGCCCATGCGGTTGATCAGCGCGCGGTCCGCCACGAGGCGGAAGAGGCGTTTCTTGGGGTTGCCCGGCTGCGGCTCGCCGGTGACCGTACCGATCTCGATGTGGTCGAAGCCGAGCATCGACATGCCGTCGATCGCGACGGCGTTCTTGTCGAAGCCTGCGGCGAGACCGAACGGGCCGTGCATCCGCAGGCCGAGGGCCTCGGTACGCAGCTCCTTGTAGCGGGGGGCGAGCGCCGCTGCGACGAACGTACGCAGCACGGGGATGCGGGCCGCGAGGCGGATCCACCGGAAGGCCAGGTAGTGGGCCTGCTCCGGGTCCATCCGCTTGAAGACCAGCTGGAAGAAGAACTTGTACATCGGGGTGTCCTCGGTGTCCTCACAGAGAGGGGGACACCGTTTCCGGTGTCCCCCTGCTGGGCCTGCTAGTCGCGCGCCGCGGTCAGATGTTCCGCGTGTTCCTGGAGGGAACGTACGCCGACGTCTCCGTGGTTGAGTGCGTCGATGCCCTGGACGGCGGCGGCGAGCGCCTGGACCGTCGTGAGGCACGGCACGGACCGGGCGACGGCCGCGGTACGGATCTCGTAGCCGTCGAGCCGGCCGCCCGTTCCGTACGGCGTGTTGACGATCAGGTCGACCTCGCCGTCGTGGATGAGCTGGACGATGGTCCTCTCGCCCTGCGGTCCGACGCCCTCGGACTGCTTGCGCACGACCGTGGCGTGGATGCCGTTGCGCTTGAGCACCTCGGCGGTGCCGGAGGTGGCCAGCAGCTCGAAGCCGTGGGCGACCAGCTCGCGTGCCGGGAAGATCATCGAGCGCTTGTCGCGGTTGGCGACGGAGATGAACGCGCGGCCCTTGGTGGGCAGCGGGCCGTACGCGCCGGCCTGTGACTTGGCGTACGCCGTGCCGAAGACCGAGTCGATGCCCATGACCTCACCGGTGGAGCGCATCTCCGGGCCGAGGACGGTGTCGACACCTCGGCCGTGGATGTCGCGGAACCGCGACCACGGCATGACGGCCTCCTTGACGGAGATCGGTGCGTCGAGCGGCAGGGTGCCGCCGTCGCCGTTCTTCGGCAGCAGACCCTCCTCGCGCAGCTCGGCGACGGTCGCGCCCAGCGAGATGCGGGCGGCGGCCTTGGCGAGCGGGACCGCGGTCGCCTTCGAGGTGAAGGGGACGGTGCGCGAGGCGCGCGGGTTGGCCTCCAGGACGTACAGGATGTCGCCGGAGAGCGCGAACTGAATGTTGATCAGTCCGCGCACGCCGACGCCCTTGGCGATGCCCTCGGTGGAGGCCCGAAGCCGCTTGATGTCGTAGCCGCCGAGGGTGATCGGGGGCAGCGCGCAGGCGGAGTCGCCGGAGTGGATGCCGGCCTCCTCGATGTGCTCCATGACGCCGCCGAGGTAGAGCTCGGTGCCGTCGTAGAGCGCGTCGACGTCGATCTCGATGGCGTCGTCGAGGAAGCGGTCGACCAGGACCGGCCGGGTGGGGCTGATCTCGGTGGACTCGGAGATGTACGAGGAGAGCCGCGTCTCGTCGTACACGATCTCCATGCCGCGGCCGCCGAGCACGTACGACGGGCGTACGAGGACGGGGTAGCCGATCTCGTCGGCGATGGCCTTGGCCTCTGCGAAGGTGGTGGCGGTGCCGTGCTTCGGGGCCGGGAGTCCGGCCTCCGCCAGGACGCGGCCGAAGGCGCCGCGGTCCTCGGCGGCGTGGATCGCCTCCGGGGAGGTGCCGACGATCGGCACACCGTTGTCCTTGAGCGCCTGCGACAGGCCCAGCGGGGTCTGGCCGCCGAGCTGGACGATGACACCGGCGATCGGACCCGCGAGGGACTCGGCGTGCACGATCTCCAGTACGTCCTCGAGCGTCAGCGGCTCGAAGTACAGGCGGTCGGAGGTGTCGTAGTCGGTGGAGACCGTCTCCGGGTTGCAGTTGACCATCACGGTCTCGTAGCCGGCGTCGCTCAGGGCGAAGGAGGCGTGGACGCAGGAGTAGTCGAACTCGATGCCCTGACCGATGCGGTTGGGGCCGGAACCGAGGATGATCACCGCGGGCTTGGTGCGGGTCGCGACCTCGCTCTCCTCGTCGTACGAGGAGTAGAAGTACGGCGTGTTCGCGGCGAACTCGGCGGCGCAGGTGTCGACCGTCTTGTAGACCGGGCGGATGCCGAGCGCGTGCCGCACCTCGCGGACGACGTCCTCGCGCAGATCGCGGATCTCGGCGATCTGGGCGTCGGAGAAGCCGTGTCGCTTGGCCTCGGCGAGCAGCTCGGGGTCGAGCTTGTCGGCGGCGGCCAGCTCGTCGGCGATCTCCTTGATCAGGAACAGCTGGTCGACGAACCAGGGGTCGATCTTCGTGGCGTCGAAGACCTCTTCCTGGGTGGCGCCGGCCCGGATCGCCTGCATGACGGTGTTGATACGGCCGTCGGTCGGCCGGACCGCCTCGGCGAGCAGCTCGGCCTTGTCGCCGGTCTCACCGGTGAAGGTGAACTGCGAGCCCTTCTTCTCCAGGGAGCGCAGCGCCTTCTGCAGCGCCTCGGTGAAGTTGCGTCCGATCGCCATGGCCTCGCCCACCGACTTCATGGTGGTGGTGAGGGTGGAGTCGGCGGACGGGAACTTCTCGAAGGCGAACCGCGGGGCTTTGACCACGACATAGTCGAGCGTCGGCTCGAAGGAGGCCGGGGTCTTCTCGGTGATGTCGTTGGGGATCTCGTCGAGCGTGTAGCCGACAGCCAGCTTGGCGGCGATCTTGGCGATCGGGAAGCCGGTGGCCTTCGACGCCAGCGCCGAGGAGCGGGAGACGCGCGGGTTCATCTCGATCACGATGACGCGGCCGTCGGCCGGGTCGATGGCGAACTGGATGTTGCAGCCGCCGGTGTCGACGCCGACCTCGCGGATGATCTCGATGCCGATGTCGCGCAGCCGCTGGTACTCGCGGTCGGTGAGCGTCATCGCCGGGGCGACGGTGATCGAGTCACCCGTGTGGACGCCCATCGGGTCGAAGTTCTCGATGGAGCAGACGACCACGACGTTGTCGTGCTTGTCGCGCATCAGTTCCAGCTCGTACTCCTTCCAGCCGAGGATGGACTCCTCAAGGAGCACCTCGGTGGTCGGGGAGAGAGTGAGGCCCTGACCGGCGATCCGGCGCAGCTCCTCCTCGTTGTGCGCGAAGCCGGAGCCGGCGCCGCCCATGGTGAAGGAGGGGCGGACGACGACGGGGTAGCCGCCGAGCGTCTCGACGCCCCCCAGGACGTCCTCCATCGAGTGGCAGATGACCGAACGAGCGGACTCGCCGTGGCCGATCTTGGCGTTGACGGCTTCGACGACGCCCTTGAAGAGGTCGCGGTCCTCGCCCTTGTTGATGGCCTCGACGTTGGCGCCGATGAGCTCGACGCCGTACTTCTCCAGGACACCCTTCTCGTGCATGGAGATCGCGGTGTTGAGCGCGGTCTGGCCGCCCAGCGTCGGGAGCAGCGCGTCGGGGCGCTCCTTGGCGATGATCTTCTCGACGAACTCCGGGGTGATCGGCTCGACGTACGTGGCGTCGGCGATCTCCGGGTCGGTCATGATCGTCGCCGGGTTGGAGTTCACCAGGATGACGCGCAGGCCCTCGGCCTTGAGGACGCGGCAGGCCTGGGTGCCGGAGTAGTCGAACTCGGCGGCCTGTCCGATGACGATCGGGCCGGAGCCGATGACCAGGACGGACTGGATATCGGAGCGCTTAGGCACGCTGGCCCTCCATCAGGGATACGAAACGGTCGAAGAGGTACGCGGCGTCGTGCGGGCCCGCGGCCGCCTCGGGGTGGTACTGGACGCTGAAGGCCGGCTGGTCGAGGAGGTGCAGCCCCTCGACGACCTGGTCGTTCAGGCAGACGTGGGAGACCTCGGCGCGGCCGAACTTCGTGTCGGACACCTTGTCCAGCGGGGCGTCGACGGCGAAGCCGTGGTTGTGCGCGGTGACCTCGACCTTGCCAGTCGTGCGGTCCTGCACCGGCTGGTTGATGCCACGGTGGCCGTACTTCAGCTTGTAGGTGCCGAAGCCGAGGGCGCGGCCCAGGATCTGGTTGCCGAAGCAGATACCGAAGAGCGGCGTCTTCCGCTCCAGCACGCCCTGCATGACGGAGACCGGGTGGTCGGCGGTGGCCGGGTCGCCGGGCCCGTTGGAGAAGAAGACTCCGTCGGGCTCGACCGCGTAGACCTCGTCGAGGGTGGCGGTGGCGGGCAGGACGTGCACCTCGATGCCGCGCTCGGCCATCCGGTGCGGGGTCATGCCCTTGATGCCGAGGTCGATCGCGGCGACGGTGAACTTCTTGGTGCCGATCGCGGGGACGACGTACGTCTCCTTGGTCGCGACCTCGGCGGAGAGGTCGGCGCCCACCATCTCGGGGGCTTCCTTGACGCGGGCCAGCAGCGTGGCCTCGTCGGCCACGGCGTCACCGGAGAAGATGCCGACGCGCATGGCGCCGCGCTCGCGCAGGTGGCGGGTGAGGGCGCGGGTGTCGATGCCGCTGATGCCGACGACGCCCTGGCGCTCCAGCTCCTCGTCGAGCGAGCGCTGCGAGCGCCAGTTGGAGGGCAGCCGCGCGGGGTCGCGCACCACGTATCCGGCGACCCAGATCTGCCCCGACTCGGGGTCCTCGTCGTTCACACCGGTGTTGCCGACGTGCGGGGCGGTCATCACGACGACCTGGCGGTGGTACGACGGATCGGTCAGCGTCTCCTGGTAGCCCGTCATGCCGGTGGAGAACACCGCCTCGCCGAAGGTCTCCCCCACGGCCCCATAGGCGCGGCCGCGGAAGGCGCGGCCGTCCTCCAGGACGAGTACGGCGGGAACCCTGGCGGCTCCCCGGGTGGAGGTCGTCATCGCGCGATGCCTTCCGTAGTGCTGTCGGTGAGGTGGTGGATGGCGTCGACCCAGGCCGGGTGTTCGGCCGAGTGGTCGGAGCGGAAGCCGGAGTCGATCAGCTTGTCGCCGAGCGCCCAGGTGATGATCAGCAGGCCGCCCTCGGGGAGGACCTTGCCCGCGATGCCCTTGTCGAGCCGGGCGTCACGCAGCTGCGCGGCCGGGACGAAGAAGTCGGCCGCTCCGGGGCGGACGACGTCGAGGCCCTGCTCGGTCAGCGTGAGCTCGACGCGGCTGCGGGTGCCGAGGCCGTGGGCGACGATCCGGTCGAGCCACTGACCGGCGGTCGTCGAGGCGTGGTAGCGGCCGGTCATCGTCAGCAGGGGCGGCTGTGCCGCGTACCCGTCCGGCGTGGCGGGCAGCTCCGGCAGGTCGGACTGCAGGCTTCCCCGCCACTTCCATCCCTGGCGCATCAGCCAGTAGACGAAGGCGATGAAGACGATGAGTCCGATCACCCAGCTGATGCGGGCGGACAGGTCGGTCACGTCCGCCGACTTCTGCTCGGCGGCCAGCTGGTACAAGGGGGTGAGTGATGTCACGCGAGCTTCCCGTCGACGACCGTGGCACGGCCCCGCAGGAACGTGTGGGTGACGCGACCCGGCAGCTCGCGCCCCTCGTACGGGGTGTTGCGGCTGCGGGAGGCGAAGCCCGCGGGGTCCACGACTCCACGGTATGCCGGATCGACCAGCGTGAGGTTGGCAGGCTCACCGGCCGAGACGGGACGGCCGTGGCCCTCCAGGCGGCCGATGGCCGCGGGGCGGAAGGACATCCGGTCCGCGACGCCCGCCCAGTCGAGCAGACCGGTCTCGACCATCGTCTGCTGGACGACGGAGAGCGCGGTCTCCAGGCCCACCATGCCCATGGCGGCCGCGGCCCACTCGCAGTCCTTGTCCTCGTGCGGGTGCGGGGCGTGGTCCGTGGCCACGCAGTCGATCGTGCCGTCGGCGAGCGCCTCGCGCAGGGCCAGCACGTCGGCCTCGGTGCGCAGCGGCGGGTTCACCTTGTAGACCGGGTTGTACGACCGTACGAGCTCGTCGGTGAGGAGCAGGTGGTGCGGGGTGACCTCGGCGGTGACGTTCCAACCCTTGGACTTGGCCCAGCGGACGATCTCGACGGAGCCGGCGGTCGACAGGTGGCAGATGTGCACCCGGGAGCTGACGTGGGCGGCGAGGAGGACATCGCGGGCGATGATCGACTCCTCGGCGACGGCGGGCCAGCCGCCGAGGCCGAGCTCGGCGGAGACGATGCCCTCGTTCATCTGGGCGCCCTCGGTGAGGCGGGGCTCCTGGGCGTGCTGGGCGACGACACCGTCGAACGCCTTCACGTACTCCAGCGCGCGCCGCATGATCACAGCGTCGTCGACGCACTTGCCGTCGTCGGAGAAGACCTTCACTCCGGCGGCCGAATCGTGCATGGCGCCGAGTTCGGCGAGGTGTTTGCCCTCCAGGCCGACGGTGACGGCGCCGATCGGCTGCACGTCGCAGTAGCCGGATTCCCTGCCGAGCCGCCAGACCTGCTCGACCACGCCGGCGGTGTCGGCGACCGGGAAGGTGTTGGCCATGGCGTGCACGGCGGTGAAGCCACCGACTGCCGCGGCCTTGGTGCCGGTGAGGACGGTCTCGGAGTCCTCGCGGCCGGGCTCGCGCAGATGGGTGTGGAGGTCGACCAGCCCGGGGAGCAGAATCTGCCCCACGGCCTCGACCACCACGGCGTCACCGGCATCGATACCGGTACCGACCCGTGCAATGGTCTCGCCGTCGATCAGGACGTCCTGGGCCTCGCCACCGAGGACCTTCGCGCCGCGGATCAGAATCTGGCTCATGGTTACTTGCTCTCCTCGGGATCGGCAGGGCGCGCAGCGCTTCGGTCAAGGGTGGCGGCGGGCGACGGGTGGGAAGGGGTGGCGGGCTCGGAGCCGCCCAGCAGCAGATACAGGACCGCCATACGGATCGAGACGCCGTTGGCGACCTGCTCGACGACCGTGCACCGGTCGGAGTCGGCGACCTCGGCGGTGATCTCCATGCCGCGGACCATCGGGCCGGGGTGCATGACGATGGCGTGCTCGGGCATCCTCGCCATGCGCTCGCCGTTCAAGCCGTAGCGGCGGGAGTACTCGCGCTCGGTCGGGAAGTACGCAGCGTTCATCCGTTCACGCTGCACACGCAGCATCATCACCGCGTCGGACTTCGACAGCACCTCGTCGAGGCTGTAGCTGACGTCGCACGGCCACTGCTCGACACCGACCGGGACGAGGGTCGGCGGGGCCACCAGTGTGACGTGGGCGCCGAGGGTGTGCAGCAGGTGGACGTTGGAGCGGGCGACCCGGCTGTGCAGGATGTCGCCGACGATCGTGATCCTGCGTCCTTCCAGGTCCCGGCCGAGCCCGGCATCGGCCCCGACCAGCCTGCGGCGCATGGTGAAGGCGTCCAGGAGCGCCTGGGTGGGGTGCTCGTGTGTGCCGTCACCGGCGTTGACGACGGCGCCGTCGATCCAGCCGGACGTGGCGAGGCGGTACGGGGCACCGGAGGCACCGTGCCGGATGACGACGGCGTCCGCGCCCATCGCCTCCAGGGTCAGCGCGGTGTCCTTGAGCGACTCGCCCTTGGAGACGGACGAGCCCTTCGCGGAGAAGTTGATGACATCGGCGGAGAGGCGCTTGGCGGCGGCCTCGAAGGAGATGCGGGTACGCGTCGAGTCCTCGAAGAAGAGGTTGACGACGGTGCGGCCGCGCAGGGTAGGGAGCTTCTTGATCGGCCGGTCTGCGACGCGGGCCATTTCCTCGGCGGTGTCGAGGATCAGCACGGCGTCGTCGCGGGTGAGGTCGGCGGCCGAGATGAGGTGACGCTTCATCTGGGTGTTCTCCGGGGTGACTGGAGGGTTCAGGCATACGGGCGTGCGGAAGCATGCGTACGGCCGGACGTCGGCCGTACGGGTGAGAGCAGCTACTGCGCGCCCGCCGGGGCGGTCTGCTGGACACCGAGCAGCACGGCGTCGCGGCCGTCCTCCTCGGCGAGCTGGACCTTGACCGTCTCCCGCAGCGACGTGGGGAGGTTCTTGCCGACGTAATCGGCACGGATCGGAAGTTCGCGGTGGCCGCGGTCGACGAGGACCGCGAGTTGCACCGCGCGGGGACGGCCGATGTCGCCGAGCGCGTCGAGCGCGGCGCGGATCGTACGGCCGGAGAAGAGCACATCGTCGACCAGGACGACCAGTCGGCCCTCGATGCCCTCGCCGGGGATCTCGGTGCGGGCCAGGGCGCGCGCAGGGCGCAGCCGCAGGTCGTCGCGGTACATGGTGATGTCGAGGGAGCCGACCGGCGCCTTCCGGCCCGTGATCTCTTCGAGCTTGTCGGCCAGCCGACGGGCGAGGAAGACGCCCCGTGTCGGGATGCCGAGCAGCACCACATCGTCTGCGCCCTTGGCGCGTTCGACGATTTCGTGGGCGATTCGGGTCAGTACTCGGGCGATGTCGGGAGCCTCAAGAACGGGGCGTGCCGCATTGCCGGTGGCTTCGTGCTGTGCGTCCATAAGAAACGGACCTCCTTCTCCGCCTCACTGGACGGACCTTAAAGGACGTCGAAATTTGCGTCATCAACGTTACCAGGCCTTACACGGGCCTTGGTCACAACCCCGGGAGGTGCCGGTGCGGACCATTCGGCTTGACGCATCCAAGTAACGCTGCGTAACCTCACAGTGAGTTACCAGACTTCGTCCGGGGAGCCTTATGTCCAGCGAATACGCAAAACAGCTCGGGGCCAAGCTCCGTGCCATCCGCACCCAGCAGGGCCTCTCCCTCCATGGCGTGGAGGAGAAGTCCCAGGGCCGCTGGAAGGCCGTCGTGGTCGGTTCGTACGAGCGCGGCGACCGTGCCGTGACCGTACAGCGTCTCGCCGAGCTGGCGGACTTCTACGGTGTCCCGGTGCAGGAGCTTCTGCCCGGCACGACGCCCGGTGGGGCCGCCGAGCCGCCGCCCAAGCTTGTCCTGGACCTGGAGCGCCTCGCCCACGTCCCGCCGGAGAAGGCCGGACCGCTGCAGCGCTATGCGGCGACGATCCAGAGCCAGCGCGGCGACTACAACGGCAAGGTGCTCTCGATCCGCCAGGACGACCTGCGCACGCTGGCCGTGATCTACGACCAGTCGCCGTCCGTGCTCACGGAGCAGCTGATCAGCTGGGGCGTCCTGGACGCGGACGCGCGCCGCGCGGTCGCCCACGACGAGGGCTGACATGCGGGCGGGGCTGAATCCCCTGCCAGCAGAAACGTACCGCCGGGTTGCCGGGTGTCTTTTGGGCCCCCGGCGGTGCGGCGTTTTTGCTGCCCGGGTCCGGGGAGGGGGTCCGTCCTCAATCGCCGGACGGGCTTGACTGTGCACCCGGCAAGCGGGTGCGGGGCCGCCTCTGCCCGGTGGTGGGGTGGGCGGTGCCCCACCGGGGCGTCTCCTCGGAACTGGCGCGGAAACCGGCAGCGCGAGCGAACCCGGCACGTGCGCCGGCCCCTGCGGGTACTCCCCTGCACGGCCCCACCCATGCATCACTCGGCCTGACCCCCGGCAGACCGAATCGCCGCAGCCGCGCGACGGCCCGTCCGGGGCCGTGCAGGGGAGTCCCCGCAAGGCGATGAACAAAGACCCGGGCTCCCCGCGTACCCGCGGAACGTTCGTCGCCCGAGGAGACGCCCCGGAGGGGCCCCGGACCACCCACTACCGGGCCGAGGCGACGGCGCGCGGGGACCAGCGCACAGATCAAGCCCGTCCGGCGATTGAGGACAAGGACGCCCACCCCGGACCTGGGCACCGCACCCCGCCCCGCGCAGGAGTCGCACGCCGAAGGGCCCACGGTCGCACGACCGTGGGCCCTTCGTGGGCTGAACGCCGCCAGAAGCTACGACTCCCGGCGAAGGTTCGGCTTGAGGTCCTTGAAGCGGGCCAGCAGCCCGTTCACGAAGGACGGGGACTCATCCGTGGAGAACTCCTTGGCGAGCTGGACCGCCTCATCGATCACCACCGCGTCCGGCGTCCCGTCCACCCAGATCAGCTCGTACGCACCGAGCCGCAGGATGTTCCGGTCGACGACCGGCATGCGGTCGATCTCCCAGTCCACGGCGTAGGTGATGATGAGATCGTCGATCCGGTCGGCGTACTGCGCGTACCCCTCGACGAGCTCCATCGTGTACTCGGTGACCGGCGGCTGACGGGTGTCGGACCGCGAGAGCCGCACCCAGTCCGCGAGGACCGTCTGCACGGACTCACCGCGCTGGTCGGCCTCGAAGAGGATCTGGAAGGCTCGCTTGCGGGCCGTGTTCCGAGCAGCCACGGTTAGCTGTTCACCCGGCCGAGGTAGTCGCCCGTGCGGGTGTCGACCTTGATCTTCTCACCCGTGGTGATGAAGAGCGGGACGCCGATCTCGTAACCGGTCTCCAGCGTGGCGGGCTTGGTGCCGCCGGTGGAGCGGTCGCCCTGGACGCCCGGGTCGGTGTGCTGGATGGTCAGCTCGACGGCGGCCGGCAGCTCCACGTAGAGCACCTCGCCCTCGTGCTGGGCGACGGAGGCGGTGAAGCCCTCGATCAGGAAGTTGGCGGCGTCGCCGACAGCCTTGCGGTCGACCATGAGCTGGTCGTACGTGTCCATGTCCATGAAGACGAAGTACTCGCCGTCCATGTACGAGAACTGCATGTCGCGGCGGTCAATGGTGGCCGTCTCGACCTTCACGCCGGCGTTGAACGTCTTGTCGACGACCTTGCCGGACAGCACGTTCTTGAGCTTGGTGCGCACGAAGGCCGGGCCCTTGCCAGGCTTGACGTGCTGGAACTCGACGACGGACCAGAGCTGGCCTCCGTCGAGCTTGAGCACCAGGCCGTTCTTGAGGTCGTTCGTGGAAGCCACGGTTGCGGAATCTCCTGGACTGAAGCTGGTGGACAACCAAGGATGCGCGCTAGAGCGCGAGCAGCTCCTTGGTCGTAATGGTGAGTAGCTCGGGTCCGCCGTCCGCCTCGGGGCGCACGACGAGCGTGTCATCGATCCGGACCCCGCCCCGGCCCGGGAGGTGGACCCCCGGTTCGACGGTGACCGGCACACAAGCGTCCAGTTTACCCATGGCTGCCGGTGCCAGCTGCGGGTCCTCGTCGATTTCGAGCCCCACCCCGTGTCCGGTCCAGGGTGCGAGGCCGTCACCGTGGCCCGCGGAGTCCAGGAGATGACGGGCCGCGCGGTCGACATCGCGGTACGCGGTGCCGGGCACCAGGGCCTCGCGTCCGGCCCGCTGAGCGGCGAAAACCAGCTCGTACAGGTCGATCTGCCAGGCGGCCGGCGCGGTCCCGATGACAAACGTACGACCGATCTCGCACCGGTAGCCGCGATAGTTCGCGCCGAGGCAGACAGAGAGGAAATCTCCCTCCTCGACCCGTCGGTCGGAGGGCCGGTGACGGCCCTGGCCGGAGTTGGGGCCCGTGGCGACGGAGGTCGAGAAGGCGGGCCCGTCGGCGCCGTGGTCCACCAGCCGCCGTTCCAGTTCCAGCGCGAGATGCCGCTCGGTCCGGCCGACGAGGATCGATTCGAGGAGTTCGCCGAGCGCCTGGTCGGTGATCTCGGCGGCGATCCGCAGGCAGGCGATCTCTTCCTCGTCCTTGACGATGCGCAGCTGCTCGACCGTGGCGCCGAGGTCGGCCAGCCGGAGCCGCGGGGCGACCGCGCGCATCGCCCGATGGCGGGCGACCGTCAGATCGTGCTCCTCGACGGCGAGCGATTCCGCACCGGAGGAAATGGCCAGGTCAGCGGCTGCGACCACCGGATCGCCGTCGGTGGCGGGCAGCAGGGCCAGCCGCAGCTCGTCGTCGGTGCGCCCCTGGGCGGGATCGCCGGTCAGCGCGCGGGGGCAGAGAAGGACGTCCTCGTCGGGGCCGAGCAGCAGTACGGCACCCGGGGGCGCTCCGCCCGCTAGATAGCGGACGTTGGCGGGGCGGGAGACGAGAGCGGCCGCGGATCCGACGGCGGCGCACCGGTCCCGCAGCAGCGCGCGGCGGACGGTGTACACCTCTGACATGCCACGAGCCTACGAGCGGGAGCGCCGGGCTGCCCGGTCAGCGCATCCGACCGGGGGCGGCAGCAGGCCGGGGCCGTGCTCAGGCATGCGGAGCCGGGACCCGCCGCCGGGCCGTCACCATGCGGGCGGGCTGGCAATGGAGCGGGCGAGTATGTCGTCGAGGACGCGGGCCGTGGTCTCCACGTCGTAGGTCGAGTTGTCGATGATCGGCAGCCCCGAGCCGTACCAGCCCGCCATCCTGCCGTGGATCCGGGCGACCTCCTCGTCCGACAGGCGGCGGTTGCCGCTGCGGGCGGCGTTGCGCTCCAGCACGATCTCCAGGCCGGGCAGGAGCACCACGGGCAGCAGACCCGGGCCCACATGGCGCTTCCAGCCGCCGAGGCCCACGACCGGGCGGTCGGGGAAGACCGCATCGTCGAGGATGCAGGAGATGCCGTTGGCCAGGAAATTGCGGGCGGCGAAGCCGCAGGTACGGCGGGCCAGTCGGTACTGGGCCTCCGAGTGGTCGTTCCACCCGGCCTGCGGGTCGGCGAAGCCGGAGCAGACCCATTCGCGGACGTCGTCGAGGCTGACGTGCGCCGTGGGGACCCGACGGCGGCTGGCCCACAGCTTGGCCACGGTGGTCTTGCCCGCGCCCGCGGGACCGATCAGGAGGACGGCGAGCGTGGCCGTGCCGGTGCCGGGCTCAGCGGGTGGTGCGGGCAGCGGGACGGGGCCGCCGGGCGGCAGCTGGATGTGCCCGGTGGTCTCCCGGGAGACGGGCGCGGGGGCATGGTGCGGGGCGGGTCCGGTCCAGCCCTGGCCCTGGGGTGCGGGAGGGTTCGGCGCCCCCGGCGGACCGGGATGTCCGGGGTGCTGGGCCTGGTGCGTCCAGCCGGCGGGTCCGTTTCCGGATCCTTGGGGCGGCGGCAGCGGGGCCCCCACTGCGTGCTGCATCCGGTGCCACTCCGTCTCGTACAGGCAACTGGCGCTGGTGGAACGGCAACCGTACCGTCCCCGGCCGCCACAGAGACAACGGCCGGGGCCGGTACGCAGTGCCCCGTCGGCCGGTGGGCCGTCCGGTGCGCCGGTCTGTCAGTCCGTCAGTTCGTCCGCGAGGGCGCGGAGCGCGAGCCGGTAGGAGCCGATGCCGAATCCCGCCACGGTCCCCGTGGCCACCGGTGCGACCACGGAGTTGTGGCGGAATTCCTCCCGTGCGTACGGGTTCGAAATGTGCACCTCGATCAGCGGGGCGGTGCGCTGGGCGGCCGCATCCCGCATCCCGTACGAGTAGTGGGTGAACGCGCCCGGGTTGAGAACGACCGGAATTGAACCGTCCGCTGCCTCGTGCAGCCAGCGGATCAGCTCACCCTCGTCGTTGGTCTCCCGGACGTCGACGTCGAAACCGAGCTCCTTGCCGAGCGCCCGGCAGGTCTCGACGAGTCCGGCGTACGACGTCGCTCCGTACACATCGGGCTCGCGGGATCCGAGCCGGCCGAGGTTCGGCCCGTTGAGCACGAAGACCCTGCGGGTCACGCCGACACCTCCCCGAACGCGGCGAGCAGCACGGCCGGGTCGGGGCCCTCCAGGACGGTGGGCTTGCCCAGACCGTCGAGGACGATGAAGCGGAGCAGGTCGCCGCGGGACTTCTTGTCGACCTTCATGTTCTCGAGCAGCTTGGGCCACTGGTCGCCGCGGTAGGTGAGCGGCAGCCCGACGGACTCCAGGACCGTGCGGTGCCGGTCTGCGGTGGCGTCGTCGAGGCGGCCGGCCAGCCGGCCGAGCTCGGCGGCGAAGACCATCCCGATGGAGACGGCTGCGCCGTGGCGCCACTTGTAGCGCTCGTTCTTCTCGATGGCGTGGCCGAGGGTGTGACCGTAGTTGAGGATCTCGCGCAGACCGGACTCCTTGAGGTCGCTGGAGACGACCTCGGCCTTGACCCGGATGGAGCGCTCGATCAGCTCTGCGGTGTGCGGTCCAGCGGGTGTACGGGCACCTTCCGGATCGGACTCGATCAGGTCGAGGATCGCGGGGTCGGCGATGAAACCGGCCTTGATGATCTCCGCCATGCCACTGACGTAATCGTGCACGGGCAGCGAGTCGAGGGAGGCGAGGTCGCAGAGCACCCCGGCCGGCGGGTGGAAGGCGCCGACGAGGTTCTTGCCCTCGGCGGTGTTGATGCCGGTCTTACCGCCGACGGCCGCGTCGACCATGGCGAGCACGGTTGTCGGAACGGCGATCCAGCGCACCCCCCGCAGCCAGGTAGCCGCGACGAACCCGGCCACATCGGTGGTGGCGCCGCCGCCGACACCGACGATCACGTCGGTGCGGGTGAAACCGGTCTGGCCGAGCGCCTTCCAGCAGTACGCCGCGACCTCGACGGTCTTGGCCTCCTCCGCGTTCGGCAGCTGGATCGCGACGGCCTCGTATCCCTGGTCGGCGAGGTCCTGACGGATCGCCTCGCCGGTCTCGGCGAGCGCCTCGGGGTGCAGGACCGCGACCCGCCGGGCGCGGTCGCCGAGGAGCGACGGCAGCTCGCCGAGCAACTGCCGGCCGATCAGCACCTCGTACGGATCGGTGCCCGCACTGCCGGCGATCTGGATGCGCGTGGGTCCCTGGTCCGTCATGTGTGTGTTCTCCCGGCCGGGCGCTGCGGGATCGTCCGCGCGCTCCGGCAGTTCCAGTGCGTCGAGGACCGCTTGGGCGACCTCTTCGGGGGTGCGCTCGTCGGTGGCGACGGTCGCCCGGGCCACCTCGGTGTACAGATGGCGGCGGGCGTCCATCAGCTCGCGCCACTGCCGACGCGGGTTGACGGCGAGCAGCGGGCGCGCGGTGTTCAGCCCGACCCGCTTGACGGCCTCTTCGACGTCCATCGAGAGGTAGACGACCGCCTGGTCGGCGAGCAGGGTGCGGGTCGTCTCGTCGAGCACGGCTCCGCCGCCGAGCGAGAGGACGCCCGTGTGCTCGGCGACGGCGGCGCGTACCGCCTCCCGCTCGAGCTCGCGGAAGTGCTCCTCGCCCTCGTCGTAGAAGATCTCCGAGATCGGCTTGCCCGCCGTGGCCACGACGTCCCCGTCGGTGTCCCGGTAGGTGGTGCCGAGCCGGTCGGCGAGGAGCTCACCGACCGTGGACTTGCCGACGCCCATCGGGCCGACGAGGACGATCAGCGGGCCGCTCATCGGATCTGGAGGTGGTCGAGGTACGACTGAACGTTGCGGTGGGTCTCGGGGACGCTGTCGCCGCCGAACTTCTCCGCGACGGCGTCGGCCAGGACCAGCGCGACCATCGCCTCGGCGACGATCCCGGCGGCCGGCACGGCACAGACATCGGAGCGCTGGTGGTGCGCCTTGGCGGGCTCACCGGTGACGACGTCGACGGTGGCCAGCGCGCGGGGCACGGTCGCGATGGGCTTCATCGCGGCGCGGACCCGCAGCAGTTCTCCGGTGGTCAGACCGCCCTCGGTGCCACCGGAACGGCCGGAGGCGCGCTTGATGCCGTCCTCGGTGACCAGGATCTCGTCGTGTGCCTTCGAGCCGGGGACCCGGGCCAGGTCGAAGCCGTCGCCGACCTCGACGCCCTTGATGGCCTGAATGCCCATGAGCGCCGCGGCGAGGCGGGCGTCGAGACGCCGGTCCCAGTGCACGTGCGAGCCGAGGCCGACCGGCACTCCGTACGCGAGCACCTCGACCACACCGCCGAGGGTGTCGCCGTCCTTGTGGGCCTGGTCGATCTCGGCGACCATTTCCTTGCTCGCGGCGGCGTCGAGGCAGCGCACGGGGTCGGCGTCGAGCTTCTCGACGTCGGCAGGCGTGGGGTAGACGCCGTAGGGCGCCTTGGCCGCGGCCAGTTCGACGACGTGGCTGACGATCTCGATGCCCGCGGTCTCCTTGAGGTACGACCGCGCGACGGCGCCGAGCGCCACCCGGGCCGCGGTCTCCCGGGCGCTGGCGCGCTCCAGGATCGGCCGGGCCTCGTCGAAGCCGTACTTCTGCATGCCCGCGAGGTCGGCGTGGCCGGGGCGGGGGCGGGTCAGCGGGGCGTTACGGGCCAGCTTGGCCAGTTCGTCGGGGTCGACCGGGTCGGCCGACATGACCTGCTCCCACTTGGGCCATTCGGTGTTGCCCACCATCACGGCGACCGGGGAGCCCATGGTGAGCCCGTGACGCACCCCGCCGAGGAACGTGACCTCGTCCTTCTCGAACTTCATGCGAGCGCCGCGGCCATAGCCGAGCCGCCGCCGGGCCAGTGCGTCCGCCACCATCTCCGTGGTGACCGGGACACCGGCGGGAAGACCCTCCAGCGTCGCCACCAGTGCGGGGCCGTGCGACTCCCCTGCGGTCAGCCAGCGCAACCTGCTCAACGGTGCTCCTCATGCTCGCGCCTGAAACTGCAACGGCGCGACCGGGTGCGCGGCCCTGGCCCGCCGCCTTTGATCCTCCCATGCCCGGAGCGGGGACCCGGCCGCGCGTCCGACTGACGGACCCGACCGGGTCAGGCCGTGCCGTCGTCCAGACGCCGCTGAGGGCGCGTCCGACACCAGATAGTCGGCCCCGCGGCCCTGCCCGTACTGCGCCGCCCCGTGGAGGGGCTCACCGGCGCGCACCGCCCGCCAGTAGGTGAGCTTGCGCTTCGTCTTTCACGGCCCAGGACCCGACAACTGCGAGCAGGAGGAGGGCGAGCACCGTGTACTACACCCAGTCAGGCAGAAACTGCAGGGCGATCTCGATGATCTCCCCCTTGCCGGATACCTGAAGCACACCCGTGGCCATGACCCGACTCCCCCTGCCGCCGGGCCGGCCGACATGACCTACTCCCATTTGCGCCACTCGGTGTTGCCGACCATGATCGCGACCGGGGAGCCCATAATTCAGACCGTGCCGGACCCGCCCAGGAAGCTGGCCTCGTCCTGCTCGAACTTCATGCGCACACCGATCCCATAGCCGAAGCGCCGCCGGGCCGGGTGATCCGTCATCATCTCCATGGTGATCGGCACGCCGACGGGAAGATCCTCCACGGTCGCGACAAGTGCGGGTCCGTGAAACTCTCCCACGGTCAGCCAGCGCCAGTCACGTTCAAGAAGACCTTCGGCTTTCACCCGCTTGCGGCCTGGTGCGCGGACACCGCCGAGTGCCTGGCGATGTAGCTACGGGGCGGCAACGCCGGCTCCAACACGGTCGCCGATCACCTGCGGGTCCTGGCCGCCGCGCTAGCCCAGATCCCGTACTCCAGCACGGCCAAGCTCCTGGTCCGCGTGGATGGGGCCGGGGCCACCCACGGCTTGCTGGAACACCTGGTCGCGCTCAACACCAAGCGGCGCACGGTGCGTTTCAGCGTCGGCTGGAAGATCACCGATGACGACGAGAAGGCGATCGCCCCGCTCCCCGAGAACGCCTGGGAGACCTCGCTCAAGCAGGACGGCACCCTCCAGGAGGGCTACTTCGTAGCCGAGCTGACCGGGCTGAACGCCCGGACGGGCTGGCCGAAGGACACCCGGCTGATCGTCCGCCGGGTCAGACCCTCGGGCCGGCAGCTGAAGAAGCTGACCGACTTCGAGAAGAAGACGGTCTGGCGCTACAGCATCACCGCGACGAACATCGGCCGGATGTGGGGTGTTCCCGGCTCTCATCAGCCGCAGTTCCTCGACGCCCTCCACCGTGATCACGCCGAGGTCGAAGACCGGGTGCGGACGAACAAGGCATTTGGCCTGCACAATCTCCCGTCCAGGGCCTGGGAGGTGAACCGCGGTTGGATGCTCACCGCGAACCTCGCCGCCGACCTGGACGCCTGGGTCCGCCTGCTGGGCCTGTATGACGTCGACGGCCTGGCGGACGCCGAGCCGGACATGATGCGCATGAATCTCTACCACCTGCCCGCCCCCCTCGCGCACCACGCCCGCAACCGCTGGCTCCGCATCGAGACGACATGGCCCTGGGCTGAAGCGTTCAGCACCTGCTGGCGCAGGCTCACCGAACTCCCGGCCCTCACCTGATGGCCGAGACCGCCCCGACGAAGACCAGAACGGAGGAGAACCGCACCACCTCGGGCCCGTGGAACCCGGCGCACCCGCAGCGCCACGCGCCGACCCGCCCCCGAACGGCGGGAGATATTACGGGCGAACCCGCCGCACCCATCAGCGACCGAACCCCACTCACGAATCGAGGCCAGGCGCGCAGAAAAGGAGGAAACGCCAAATCACCCCCCATCTTCCACAACAGTCCGCCACAATATTCACTCCCTGTCGTCCTCAGCGCCACAGCCCTATAAAGTGCACGAAAGTTCAAATCGAACACCCGATCCAAGGGGGGCGCGTGATTTTGAGGAACAAGATCATGCAGGCGGCTACCGCCTGTGCGATTTCACTGGTGAGCACCGTCATGCTAAGCAGTCCTGCTCAGGCATACGATTCCGCCAGCTGCGGAACCGAGCAAAGGAAAGAGTTTTCAACGCCGGGTGTAAATATAATTGTTTGGATAACGCCTTGCATTGAGCGGAGCGGCTCTTCTAGATGAATGAGTCCAAGGGGTGTGGTTGCGGTCAGTGATCGTAGGCGGTTAGTGATCGCTTGACGGGGTGCCCGGTCTTGTCGTTGTGCCAGATCGCCGCGGTTAACGCGAGGATGCGGAAGAGGACTCTGACGGTCACTCCGGCTGGGGTCTTACCGCCGTGTCGTTCCAGGTCGAGCTGCCCTTTGAAGGTCTGGTTGATGGACTCGATGACTTGCCGGAGTGGCTTGAACAGGTGTGCACC
>NZ_JBEXID010000038.1:0-72517 GCF_040608395.1 Streptomyces sp. NPDC005181 | reverse complement strand
CTGGAACCGCTGGCGACGCCGCCACCAGACACAAGCCCGCATCAGCCACTACCGCCAACGAGAACACTCACCGTGACAACACCGGCTGTAGTACCGGGAGAGACGTTGACTGTCACTGTGCCCTCATATCCTGCGACGGCCGCGACGGGCATCGCCCCGGACCGGTTCAAGCAGGCCTTCCGCCGCTATCCGGCCGGTGTGGTCGTCGTCACCGCCGACGCCGGCCACGGACCCATCGGCTTCACCGCCACGTCACTCGCATCGCTGTCGCTCGACCCGCCACTGGTCTCCTTCGGGATCGGGGCCACCACCTCGTCCTGGCCCCACATCGAGCGGGCCGACACGGCCGTCGTCAACTTCCTCGGAGCCGAACAACGGGCGCTGGCAACGACATTCGCCACCAGCGGCATCGACCGGTTCGCCGCACCGACCGGCTGGCGGCGGCTGCCGGAGGGCGAACCGGTGCTCGACGGGGTGGCCGGCTGGCTGCGGCTGGAGATCGAGCAGACCGTCCCGGCGGGCGACCACTGCATCGTCATCGCACGGGTCGGGGACTCCTGGCTCGACGAGGGGCGCAGCCCGCTCCTCTTCCACAACGGCACGTACCACACCCTCTGACCGCCGACGACGACTCGCGACCTCTCGCGACTTCTCGGCACCTCCAGCGACTTCTCATGACCACTGATCGGGAATTCACCATGACACGCCACGATGTACGCCATGCAGTCGGCCGCCGGTCGTTCCTCGCCCTGACGGGCGGGGCGATTCTGGGCCTCGCCGCCTGCTCTCCGCAGGCAAAAACAGTCGCCAGTGCGGAGCCTGCAGGAAAGCTGCCCTCCGGTGCTCCGCCGCCCGGCACCAGGCTGTCGATAGCGGTACGCACCACACACCTTCAGCTGGGCCCCGCCGGTCTGCAGAAGGATCTCGCGTTCACTGTGTCGCAGTGGCCGAATCTGAGTGCCGGTCCCGACATCATTCAGGGATTCCGGGCACATTCCATCGACTTGGCGGCCAACGCCGGAATACCGCCGATCCAGGCCGAGGCCATCGGCGTCGGAGCGAAGATCGTCGCGGTACAGGTGCGCAACCACCCGTCCTACGTCTTCGCGACCGCCCCCGGCTCCGGCATCAGAACGGTGGAGGACTTCCGCGGCAAGAAGATCGGCTTCTCCCAGGGGCAGGCGCAGGGCGTCGTCGTGCTGCGGGCCCTGAAGAAGGCCGGCCTGAAGAACAGCGATGTCGAGCTGGTCGCGCTGCCCAGCACCCAGTTCCTGACCGCGCTGCAGTCCAAGCAGGTCGATGTGGCCCCGCTGGGCGAGCCGACGCTGACCAAGTACCTCAGCCAGTACGCCAAGGACGGCGCCCGCGGAGTGACCACCGATGTGGTGGACCTGCTCACCGTCCTGTGGGCACCCGACGAGGTGCTGAACGACAAGGCGAAGGCCGCGGCCATCCGCAACTTCGTCCCGCTGTGGTCCCGCGGCCTGGTCTGGGCGTGGGAGAACGGCGACGAGTGGATCGACACGTATTACGTCAAGGACCAGGGCGTGACGAAGGAGGACGGCAAGCGCATCGTCGCCTCCCTGCACGAGCCGCAGTTCCCGGTGAGCTGGGACAAGGCGATCGCATGGGAGCAGGAGACCGCCGACCTGATGGCCGAGGGCGGCTTCGTGCCGAAGCAGGACGTCTCCGGGCTGTTCGACCGGCGCTTCGAGGGGCTGGCGGCGAAGGCCGTACCGGCCAGGTACCGGGAGACGTCATGACCGAGCTGCTCTCGAAGACGCACCTGGCACAGCCGGCGGCAGCGACCGCCGCGCCGGACGTGCACCAGTCGCTGGGGACCCAGGGGGACCAGGGGCCTGCTGCCACCTCCCTCACCGTCCCCGCGACCCCTGCCGTCCTCGTCGCCCGCTCCACCCGAAGGCGGCTCGGGCCCGGCCGCTCCCTCCCCTTCGGCCGGCTGATCGGCCCGGTGCTCGTGGTCGCCGTGTGGTGGGGAGCCTCCGCCGTCGGCTATCTCGATCCCCGGATCCTGTCCGGACCCGGCGCCGTGGTGTCCACCGCGACGGACCTGATCCAGAGCGGCCGTCTCCAGGACAATGTGCTGATCTCGCTCCAACGCGCAGGCCTCGGCCTCTTCTTCGGGGTGGCCGCCGGGGTGATCCTGGCCGTGGCCGCCGGACTGAGCCGCACCGGCGAGTACCTCCTCGACGGGCCGCTCCAGATCAAGCGCGCGATTCCGTCCCTGGCGATGCTTCCGCTGCTCATCCTCTGGCTCGGCATCGGCGAGCAGATGAAGGTCACCGTGATCGCGCTCGGCGTCGCGGTGAACATGTACATCAATACGTACTCCTCGCTGACCGGCATCGACAGCCGGTACGTCGAACTCGCCGAGGGGCTCGACCTGAGCCGAGGGCAGTTCATCCGCAAGGTCGTCGTCCCCGGCTCGCTGCCCGGTTTCTTCGTCGGTCTGCGGCTCGGCGTCACCGCGTCCTGGCTCGGCCTGATCGTGGTCGAGCAGATCAATGCCACGAGCGGCATCGGCTACATGATGTTCCAGGCCCAGCAGTACGCCCAGTCCGACGTGATCATCGTGGGGCTGGTGGCCTACGGGATCTTCGGCTTCGCCTCGGACGCGGCGGTACGCGCCATCGAGAGGAGGGCCCTGTCATGGCGACGCACTCTGGCGGGCTGACCGGCACCCATGAAGAGACCGGGACCGGAACTGCGACCGCGATACGGCCGGTGTCGGTACGGGCCAGGAAGCTGGTCCGTCGATTCGGCGACCGGAAGGTACTCAAGGAACTCGATCTGACCGTGGCGCCGGGGGAGTTCACCGCCCTCCTCGGCCGCAGCGGCTCCGGCAAGTCCACCCTCCTGCGGGCGGTCGCCCGGCTCGACCACACCGTCGAGGGATCCGGCGAACTCATTGTCCCGGACCGGGTCTCGCTCTCCTTCCAGGACTCCCGGCTGCTGCCCTGGCTCCGGGTGCTCGACAACGTCGTACTCGGTCTGCGCGGCCCCAAGGTGCGTGAACGCGGACAGACCGCGCTCGCCGAGGTCGGCCTGGAGGGCCGTGACCGGTCCTGGCCCCATGAACTGTCCGGCGGCGAACAGCAACGGGCCGCCCTGGCCCGGGCGCTCGTCCGCGAGCCCGAACTCCTCCTCGCCGACGAGCCGTTCGGTGCCCTTGATGCCCTCACCCGGATCAAGATGCACGGTCTGCTGCGCGAACTGTACGAGCGCCACCGCCCCGCGGTGCTGCTGGTCACCCATGACGTCGACGAGGCCGTCGAACTCGCCGAGCGGGTGCTGGTCCTGGACGACGGCCGGATCTCGCTCGACCTCACCGTCGACCTGCCGACCCCACGCTCCCCGCGCGACCCCCGGTTCCAGGAGTACCGCGACACCCTGCTCGCCGCGCTCGGCGTGACGCAGCCCCAGACCCGTTCCGAAGCGAAGGAAGCCCATGTCCCGCAAGCCTGACCGCAAGCCGCTCCACCTGAACGCCTTCCTGATGTCGACCGGCCACCACGAGGCGTCCTGGCGCCTGCCCGAGAGCCCGGCGGAGGCGAACTCGGACATCGAGCACTACAAGAACCTGGCCCGGATCGCCGAACGCGGCAGGCTCGACTCGCTGTTCCTCGCCGACAGTCCTGTCCTGATGGGGGACCCGGGACGACGGCCCGCCGCCAAGCTGGAGCCCACCGTCCTGCTGACCGCGCTGGCCGGCGCCACCGAGCACATCGGCCTCATCGCCACTGCGTCGACCAGCTACAACGAGCCGTACAACCTGGCGCGCAGGTTCGCCTCGCTGGACCATGTCTCGGGCGGCCGGGCCGGCTGGAACATCGTCACCACGGCCGGCGCCGACGCGGCCCGCAACTTCGGCCTCGACGACACCCCGCTGCACCGCGACCGCTACCGCCGGGCCGCCGAGTTCGTCGAGGTGTCCACCAAACTCTGGGACAGCTGGGCGGACGACGCCGTGATCGCCGACAAGGAACGCGGCGTCCACGCCCTGGCCGAGCGGGTGCGGCGGATCGAGCACACCGGTGAGTACTTCCGGGTCGACGGCCCGCTCAATGTGCAACGCCCTCCGCAGGGCTACCCGTTGCTCGTGCAGGCCGGCTCCAGCGAGGACGGCAAGGACTTCGCGGCGCGGTACGCGGAGGCCGTCTTCACCGCCCAGCAGACCCTGGAGGAGGGCATCGCCTTCTACAAGGACGTCAAGCAGCGGGCGGAGGCCATCGGCCGCAACCCCGACGGCGTCAAGATCCTGCCCGGGATCGTGCCCGTCATCGGTGACACGGAGGCCGAAGCCCAGGCCCTGGACGCCGAGCTGGAGGAGCTGATCGTCCCCGAGTACGCCAAGCGGCAGCTCGCCCAGCGGCTGAAGATCGCCCCCGACGACCTCGACCTCGACGCGGAACTGCCCGAGGACATCCCCACCGAGGACGAGATCGAGGGCGCCAAGAGCCGCTACACGCTCATCGTGGAGCTCGCCAGGCGAGAGAAACTGACGGTACGCCAGTTGATCGGGCGGCTCGGTGGCGGGCGCGGTCACCGCACCTTCGCCGGAACGGCCGAGCAGGTCGCCGACACCATTGAGCACTGGTACGACAGCGGGGCCGCCGACAGCTTCAACATCATGCCGGCCGTGCTCCCGTCCGGCCTGGAGGTCTTCGTGGACCGGGTGGTGCCGATCCTCCAGGAGCGCGGCCTGTTCCGCACCGAGTACACGGCCCGCACGCTGCGCGGTCACTATGGGCTGCCGCGCCCCGCCAACCGGCTGTTCGAGACCGTCGACCGCAGCGAGGGCCACTTCGGCCTCGGGCTGGCGGAGGTCCGGTGACGGACTGTACGAACCCGGAAACCGGTACGCACCGGCAGCCGCCGCCCGGCTGGGCGCTGCGGCTGCTGGGCTACTGCCTGCGCCACCGCACCGACCTGCTCCTCGCCTTCGGTGCCGCCGTGGTCGCGGCCGTCGCCACCGCCACCCTGCCGCTCGTCCTGCGGCACGTAGTGGACGGGGTGGCGGCCGGCACCACCGCCTCGCTCGTCCCGTGGACAGTTCTCCTCGCCCTCATCGGCGCGGTCCGCTTCGGGCCGAGCTTCACCCGCCGCTTCCGCTCCGGCCGGCTCTCCCTCGGTGTGCAGTACGACCTCCGTAACGACGCGTTCGCCGCGCTGCTGCGGCTCGGCGGCGCCCAGCAGGACGAGCTGCGGACGGGGCAGGTGGTGAGCCGGTCCATCTCGGACATCACGCTCATCCAGACGCTGCTGCAGTTCCTGCCCAACCTCACGGGCAACGCCCTGATGTTCCTCTTCTCGCTGGTCTGCCGCTGCTGCTCGGCCTGGTCCTGGTCGCCATGGATGCCCTCGCCCAGATCACCGTGCCCGTCCTGGTGAGACAAGGCGTCGACCACGGCGTCGCCCACCGCGCGGGGGGCGTCCTGCTGGCCGCCGCCGCTGCCGCGGCCCTCGTGGTCGCCGCGAACTGGCTGATCGGCGTGGCTCAGGTCCGTACCACCGGACGCACCGGCGAACGCCTCCTCTACACCCTGCGTGTGAAAACCTTCGCGCAGCTGCAGCGGCTCGGTCTCGACTACTACGAGCGCGAGCTCGGCGGCCGGATCATGACCCGGATGACCACCGACGTGGACGCCCTGTCGAACTTCCTGCAGACCGGTCTGATCACCGCGGTGGTGAGTCTGCTGACCGTCCTCGGCGTCCTGGTCACGCTGCTGGTGATCGACGCGGAGCTCGCCCTGGTGCTGCTGGCCGCACTGCCGCTGCTGATCGCCGCGACCGCCCTCTTCCGCCACTGCTCGGTGCCCGCCTACCGGGAGGCCAGGGAACGCATCAGCGCCGTCAACGCCTGTCTCCAGGAGAACGTCACCGCCATCCGCGTCACCCAGGCGTTCCGCCGCGAGCGCCGCAATGCCCGCGACTTCGCCGAACTGGCCTGGTCCTTCCGGGACTCCAGGCTGCGCGCCCAGCGCTACATGGGCACGTTCTTCCCGTTCGTCGAGTTCCTCGGCACCCTGTCCACGGCAGCCGTACTGGCCGTCGGCGCGGGACAGGTCCGCTCGGGCGCACTGAGCGCGGGCACCCTCATCGCCTTCCTCCTCTACGTCGAGCTGTTCTTCTCACCGATCCAGCAACTCTCCCAGGTGTTCGACGGCTACCAGCAGGCCGTCGTCGGCCTGGGCCGGCTCCGGACGCTGATGCAGACACCCACCGGCACCCCGCCCGCCGACGACGCACGGCCGGTCGGGAAACTGCGTGGGGAGATCGAACTCGACTCGGTCTCCTTCGGATACGCGGGCGGCGGCGGCCGGCAGGTCCTGCACGGCGTCTGTCTGCGTATCGCACCGGGCGAGACCGTCGCCCTGGTCGGGGCGACGGTCTCGGGCAAGTCGACCGTCGTCAAACTCCTCGCCCGCTTCTACGACCCGTCGGCGGGCACGGTCCGGGTCGACGGGCACGATCTGCGCGAGCTCGACCTGCCCGGCTTCCGCCGCAGACTGGGTGTGGTGCCGCAGGAGGCGCATCTGTTCAGCGGTACGGTCCGGGACGCGATCGCGTACGGGCGCCCGGACGCCACCGACACCGAGGTGGAGACGGCGGCCCGCGCGGTCGGCGCCCACGAGATGGTCGCCGGGCTGCGGCTGGGCTACCTCCAGCCGGTGGGGGAGCGCGGCCGCAACCTCTCCGCCGGACAACGCCAGCTGCTGGCCCTGGCCAGGGCCGAACTCGTCGACCCGGCCGTCCTGCTGCTCGACGGGGCGACCGCCTCGCTGGACCTGGCCACCGAACGCCGGGTCGCCGCCGCGACGGAAGTACTGGCCCGCCGGCGTACCACCGTCGTCGTCGCCCACCGGCTGACGACGGCGGCCCGCGCGGACCGGGTGGTGGTCCTCGACGCGGGAACCGTCGTAGAGACCGGCACCCACACCGAACTGCTCGCCGCCGACGGTCCGTACCGCCGCCTCTGGGATGCCTTCCGCCGGAGCGGCGACGCGGCCCCGGCCGACGGCCGTCCACAGACCGATGAACTCGTCAAGGAGAGTGCACGATGACCGAGTACCGCAACTTCGGACGCACGAACAGCCTGCGCCGGCTGGGCACCGACTGGATCGATCTCTACCAGGTTCACCGCCCCGAACCGGACACCGACTTCGACGAGACGCTCGGCGCCCTCTCCGACCTGGTGCACCAGGGCAAGATCCGCTACATCGGCACGTCCACCTTCGAACCGTCCGCGATCGTCGAGGGCCAGTGGATCGCGGAGCGCCGCGGCCGCGAATGCGTCGTGGCCGAGCAGCCCCCGTACTCCCTGCTCGCCCGCGGCATCGAACGCGAGGTGCTGCCCGTCGCGCAGCGGTACGGACTCGCCGTGCTCTCCTGGAGCCCACTCGCGGGCGGCTGGCTGACCGGTCGCTACCGCAAGGGGGCCGGCCAGCCCGTCTCCAGCCGCGCCGAACGTCAGGCGGAGCGCTTCGACATCGTGTCCCCGGAGAACAGCGCCAAGCTCGACGCCGCCGAAGCCCTCGCCCGGCTGGCCGAGGACGCCGGGCTGACCCTTGTACAGCTGGCCCTGGCATTCGTCCTGGAGCACCCGGTGGTCACCTCCGCCATCATCGGCCCGCGGACCTTCGAACAGCTGGCGGGCCAGCTCGGCGCGGACCGGGTGCGGCTGAGCCGGGACGTCCTCGACCAGATCGACAAGATCGTGCCGCCCGGCACCAACCTGTCGGCTCGCGACGCCGGTTACCAGCCGGTCGCGCTGACCGACCCCGCGCTGCGCCGCCGAACGGCCCGGTCCGCGTAGCGTCCGCTCAGGCGCCGGGGACCCGGTCCAGGAAGCCGCTGACCGAGCTGATGCGCCCGTCGTCGTCGAGGGTGATGACGTCGGACCCGGCGGCGGGCGCCGAACCGTCGGCGGTGGAGACCAGGTCCCAGCTGAAACGGACGAGGTCGTGATGCCCGTCGGGGGTGCCGGTCAGCTGGAACTCGAAGCCGGGGAACTGCTGACGGGCACCACTGATCGCGGCGAGGAGCCCGTCGTGGCCGCGCACGTCGGCCAGCGGGTCGGTGTAGGTGGCGTCCTCGGTGAATGCGGCGGCGACAGCCTTGGCGAGGTCCTCGGGGGTCGCCGCGTTCCAGGCGATGAAGTAGCGCTGGACGGCGTCCTCGTATGCGGTCATCGTGCTGTCCTCTCGTCATGTCCCGGCTGTGGGGCCGAGCTCCTGTGCTGCTGGTGAGGAACACGATGTCCGACGGGGAAAGAAGCGTCGATTACCTCCCGGGTCATGGCCGGACAGCTCCCGGGTCATGGTCGGACGTCCTCGGGAGGGAGGGGTGCGGCCGGAGTTCGGCGAACCGGTTTCATCTGATTTTCACGGAGCACCTCTACGGTGGACGTCGTGACCGAGATGAGCCCTCCCGGCTGGCATACGGACCCCGGGTATACAGGAACAGGCCCCGTCCAGGAACGCTGGTGGGACGGGAGCCGGTGGACCGATCAGCTCCGCATGCCGCCCGCGACCGTCCGGCGCCGCCGGATCCGGATCGGGGTCGGCGTCACCGCCGGCGTAGTGGTGCTCGCCGCGATCGCGGGTGGCGTCCTGATGCTGACCGACGACTCCGGCCGTACGAAGAACACCTCCTCCGACGCCGCGTCGCCCGCGCCCAGTCTCCCCGGGGGAGAGAACGGCCAGGGCGGCTCCGGCGCTCCCGGGGACCAGAGCCCCGCGCCGGACCAGCAACAGCCACTGCAGCCGCCGTCCGAGGACGGCTATGTCACGGACATGATCAGCGGCCTCAGCCTGCCGGTGCCGGACGGCTGGAAGGGGCAGTCGGCCACGATCGGTGCGTCGGTGAGCACCGGCACGTACACCTGCCCGGCCGACACCTCGCAGAAGTGCGAGCGCGGCGGAGTGTTCGCCGCCCCGGCCCAGGCGCTGAAGATCACGGCGAGGACGGCGGAGGCGGCAGCCAAGGCGGACATCGCCGTCAACGCCAAGGAGTCGTACGGCGGCAAGGCCTACGGCGCCATCAGCTCGCACCAGCAGCTCAAGTCCGAGCCGGTCACCGTCGCGGGCCAGAAGGGCTATCTGGTGCGCTGGAAGGTGGTCACGAAGAAGGGCGACGACGGGTACGTGCAGTCGCTGGTCCTCCCGTCCCCGCACTCCGCGGACATGCTGGTCGTCGTGCGCTCCGGCTTCGACATCAGCTCCAAGGCGCCCGCGCTCTCGGTGATGGACGAGATCACGAAGGGCATCAAGGCCGCTTCCGGTACAGGGTCGGGATCCGGGCAGACCGCCTGAGGAGCCTCGCCTCCCGGCAGGCGGGCCGTCACTTCACGCGGGTGGCGCGCGACGCCGGTACGGCGTTGCCGGATGCCAGCGGCGAGCGGGCCAGTTCGACGCAGCCCAGGGCGATCATGGTGAGCGCGACCAGTTCGGGCAGCAGCCACCAGCCGGTTCGCAGATGCTCGCCGAACAGGGTCACGCCGTACAGGATGCTGATCACCGCGTCGCCCAGCGTCAGCATCGGCTGTACGGCGACCAGGGTGCCCGCCTGCAGGGCGTTCTGAAGGAGGAACAGCGAACCCACCCCGGCGGCGGCGGTGGCGTACAGCTGCCAGGACGTCATGAGCGCGGCTGCCCCGCCGCCGTCGCCGAGCTGCGCCATGGCGTCCTTCATCAGGGCGGCGGTGAGCGCGTACCCGCACGCGGCGGCCAGACCGAGCAGCGCCCCACGGGGGTTGCCGCGGGTGGACAGCGCTCCGCCGATCAGCGCCGCCTCGAAGATCGCGGTCATGACCAGCGCCGGGATCCACGCCGCGCCCTGTACCGAGGAACTGCCGCCGCCCGGCGCGGCGGAGACCATGCCGAGGGCCAGTCCGAATGTCACGGCAGCCACCCCGTACCAGACCCCACGGGGCACCCGGACCCGCATCACGAACCCGGCCAGCAGCAGCGTCGCCGGCAGCTCGATGACGAAGATCGGCTGGACCACCGAGATCGGCCCGGTGGCCAGCGCAGTGGCCTGGCAGACGGCGGCGACGATCACCAGGCCGATCCCGGCCAGCCACACCTTCTGGCGCACCAGATGGCCGATCAGCGACAGATGCATCGCCTCGGTGTCGGGTACCGAGCGGGCGGCGCGGCGTTGCAGCACAGAGGCGGCGCCGTTGCTGAGTGCGGTCAGGATGGCGAACAGGACACTGATCACCGGACCATGATGCGGGCGGCCGACGCGCATTCCCGGGAAGTCCCGCCGTCCTGCGTTGCGGCGGCCCGGACAGGAGGGACGGAGCGCACTTGCGGACCGAAGATGTCCGCAAGCCCGCGTAGCGTGCGGTGCATGGCCGCGAAGACGAACCCCGCCGCACCCGCCGTGCTCCCGCCCCGCGCACTGGGCCGTGCCACCCTGGCGCGCCAACTGCTCCTGCGCCGGAGCCCGATGTCCGCGAAGGACGCCGTCGGGCATCTCGTCGGGCTCCAGGCACAGAACACCAAGCCGCCCTACTACCAGCTCTTCGCCCGGCTCGAAGGCGTCGACCCCGCCGAACTCTCCGGGCTGATGGAGTCCCGCGAGGTGGTCCGTATCGTCACCCTGCGGTCCACCATCCACACCCACACCGCCGACGACGCGCTCACCCTGCGCCCGCTGGTCCAGCCGGCGCGTGGCCGGGAGCTGCACATGTTCCGCAAGGGGCTGGCCGGAGTCGACCTGAACCGGCTCGCGGTGATCAGCAGAGGACTGGTCGAAGAGCGGCCGCGCACCCCGAAGGAGCTGCGCGGAGCGCTCCTCGCCGAGTGGCCGGACGCCGACCCGCAAGCCCTGACCGTGGCCGCGCGCTGCACCCTGCCCCTGGTCCAGGTCACCCCGCGCGGGCTGTGGGGACGCAGCGGACAGGTCGCGCTGACCACCGTCGAGCACTGGCTCGGCCGGCCGGCGGAGCCGGCGCCCGCACCCGACGCGACGGTGCTGCGCTACCTCGGCGCGTTCGGTCCCGCCTCCGTGAAGGACATGCAGAGGTGGGCGGGGCTGACCCGGCTGCGGGAAGCCTTCGAACGGCTGAGGCCGCAGCTGGTCACCTTCCGCGACGAGAACGGCGTCGAGCTCTTCGACCTGCCGGACGCCCCGCGTCCGCACCCGGACACTCCGGCCCCGCCGCGCTTCCTGCCCGAGTTCGACAACGTGCTGCTCGGCCACGCCGACCGTACGCGCGTCATCCCGCCGCAGTACAAGGGGCGCAACGGGAACGGCAACCAGGCGTACGGGACGGTGCTGGTCGACGGGTTCGTCGCCGCGATCTGGCGCCATGGTGTGCCCGGCGGCAGGGACGGCGGTGAGGGGACCGTCACCGTGCAGGAGCTGGGGCGGCTGAGCAGGGCCGAGCGCGACGCCGTCACGGAGGAAGGGCTGCGGATGCTTGCCGCGTCGGTGCCGACGGACCCGTCCGCGCACGACATCCGGTTCGCCCCCTTCGTCGACTTCGCGGACTGAACCACAGCAGGGCCCGGCCGGCGGGGCTCTGCTGCTGACGGTACGGCAGGAGCCGCGGTGTCGGCCGGGCGCGCGGCTACGGCAGCAGCCCCGCCCGGCGCGCGGCGACCACCGCTTCCAGCCGGGTGTGCGCCCCGAGCTTCCGCATCGCCGAGCGCAGATACCCCTTCACCGTCTCCGGTCGAAGCCCCAGCCGGCCGGCCGCCACCGCATTCGTCGCACCCGTCGCCACACAGGCGAGGACATCGACCTCGCGCGGCGCCAGCAGCACCCCATGGGCGCGTGGCTCCTGCGCCCCGGATGCCGAGGCCAGCCGCGCGCACACCGAGAGCAGCTCGTCGCGCAGCGCCGGGTCGGTCACCTTGGGTGCGAGCGCGCGCAGTTCGCGGTGCGCCTCGCGGACCTGCTCCCAAGCCCCCGGGCCGGCCCGGGGGTCCGTCACCTGGTCCCGGGTGACGGACAGGAGCTGCTGCACCTCGTCCCTTACGACGAGGGCCTGTTCCACATCACGGGCCGCCGACACCGCCGCGTCGAACGTACGGTCCCCGAGGGCGAGCGGCTCACGCAGCGCCCCGTACAGCACGCCCCGTACCTTCCGGCGCACGACGACGGGCACCGCGACCACCGAGCGCAGGCCCTCCGCGGCGACCGCCGTGTCGTACTCGTGGCTGATATGCCGTGACGACGGGTAGTCGGTCACCGCGCACGGCCGCGACAGGGCGATCGACTTGCCGCCGAGGCCGCTGCCGGCCGATATGACGAGCCCGCGCAGCGCGGTGGTCTGCGCACCGTTGAGCTCCACGATCCTGGCGTGGCGCGGGTCCGAGAGCAGTCCGCCGAATGCGACGGGCAGTCCGCTCGTCCGGCGCAGCCGCAGCAGCGCCGCTTGCATCTCGACCGTATCGACCGGTTCCGGCACGCTGTTGCCTCTCTGCCCGCCCGCTGCACCCCCGTTCGGGGGTGGTGAGACCTGGGTCACTGTTTACATGATGTTAAGTGACCGGTCCGGTCCGCAATGAGGAGGGCACATGTCGGCAACGAACGCGACGGAAACGTTCCGGGCTGCCCGGGACTTTCTGTTGCAGCACCGCGAGGACTACGCGACGGCCTACGAAGGCTTCCGCTGGCCTCTGGCCGACCATTTCAACTGGGCGCTGGACTGGTTCGACGTCATCGCCGAGAACAACGACCGCACCGCCCTGCACATCGTGGAGGAGGACGGCCGGCGCACCGAGACGTCCTTCGCCCGGATGTCCGCCCGCTCCAACCAGGCCGCGAACTGGCTGCGTGCCCAGGGGGTACGCGCCGGGGACCGGATCCTCGTCATGCTCGGCAACCAGGTCGAACTGTGGGAGACGGCCCTCGCCGCGATGAAGCTGCGCGCCGTCGTCATCCCCGCCACTCCGCTCCTCGGCCCCGTCGATCTGCGCGACCGGGTGGACCGCGGCCGGGTCCGGCATGTGATCGTGCGGGACGCGGACGCCGCCAAGTTCGACGAGGTACCGGGTGACTACACCCGGATCGTCGTCGGCGGCGAGGTCGAGGGCTGGCGTTCCTACACCGGCGCCGACGAACAGCCGGAGAGCTTCGAAGCGGACCGGGAGACCGACGCCGACGAACCACTGATGCTGTACTTCACGTCCGGCACGACCGCCAGCCCCAAGCTGGTCGAGCACACCCATGTCTCGTATCCGGTGGGCCACCTGTCGACGATGTACTGGATCGGCCTCAAGCCCGGAGACGTCCACCTCAACATCTCCTCGCCCGGCTGGGCCAAGCACGCCTGGTCGAACCTCTTCGCGCCGTGGAGCGCCGAGGCGACCGTCTTCATCTTCAACTACACCCGGTTCGACGCGGGCCGGCTGATGGCCGAGATGGACCGCTCGGGCGTCACCAGCTTCTGCGCCCCGCCCACCGTCTGGCGGATGCTGATCCAGGCCGACCTCTCCCAGCTGAAGACCCCGCCGCGCGAGGTCGTCGCGGCGGGCGAGCCACTGAACCCGGAGGTCATCGAGACGGTCCGGCGCGCGTGGGACGTCACCATCCGGGACGGCTTCGGCCAGACCGAGACGGCCGTCCAGGTCGCCAACACTCCCGGTCAGCTACTGAAGGCCGGTTCGATGGGGCGGCCGAGCCCCGGCTTCAAGGTCGAGCTCCTCGACCCGGTCACCGGCGAGCCGGGCGCGACGGAGGGCGAGATCTCGCTCGACCTGTCGGACCGTCCGGTCGGCCTGATGACCGGATACCACGGAGACCCGGACCGTACCGCCGAGGCGATGGCGGGCGGCTACTACCGCACCGGCGACATCGGCTCCCGCGACGAGGACGGCTACATCACCTATGTCGGCCGCGCCGACGACGTCTTCAAGGCATCCGACTACAAGATCTCGCCGTTCGAGCTGGAGAGCGCCCTGCTGGAGCACGAGGCGGTCGCCGAGGCCGCGGTCGTGCCCGCGCCCGACCCGGTCCGGCTCGCGGTCCCGAAGGCGTACGTCGTGCTCGCGGATGGCTGGGAGCCCGGCCCGGACACCGCGAAGGTGCTGTTCGCGCACTCGCGGGCGGTGCTCGCCCCGTACAAGCGGATCCGCCGGCTGGAATTCGCCGAACTGCCGAAGACCGTGTCCGGCAAGATCCGCCGGATCGAGCTGCGCGAGCGCACGGCCGAAGGCGTCGGCACCGAATACGACGAGGGGGACCTGCGATGAGCGGACGGCCCGGCCTTTCCTACGCGCACGGCACCGGTACCACCGCCCTGCTCGGCGACACCATCGGACGCAACCTCGACCGGGCGATCGAGGCGTACCCGGAGCGTGAGGCGCTCGTCGACGTCGCTTCGGGGCGCCGCTGGACGTACGCCGAATTCGGCGCTGCCGTGGACGAGTTGGCGCGCGCTCTGATGGGTTCCGGAGTGGCCAAGGGCGACCGTGTCGGCATCTGGGCGATCAACTGCCCCGAGTGGGTGCTCGTCCAGTACGCCACCGCCCGCATCGGCGCCGTCATGGTCAACATCAACCCGGCCTACCGGGCACACGAGCTGGAGTATGTGCTCGGCCAGGCCGGGATCTCCCTCCTGATCTCCTCGCTCGCCCACCGCAGCAGCGACTACCGCGCCCTCGTCGCCCAGGTCCGGGCCGACTGCCCCGCCCTTCGCGCCGTGCATTACATCGGCGATCCGTCCTGGGACGAGCTGACGGCAGCGGGCGCAGACGTCACCGCTGAACAACTGGCGGCCAGAGAAGCCGAGCTGTCCTGCGACGACCCGATCAACATCCAGTACACCTCGGGTACGACGGGCTTCCCCAAGGGTGCCACCCTCTCGCACCACAACATCCTCAACAACGGCTATTTCGTCGGGGAGATGATCGCCTACACGGAACAGGACCGGGTCTGTCTGCCCGTTCCCTTCTACCACTGCTTCGGCATGGTGATGGGCAACCTCGGCATCACCTCGCACGGCGCCTGCATCGTGATCCCGGCTCCTGCCTTCGAGCCCGCCGCCGTCCTCGCGGCGGTCCAGCAGGAGCGCTGCACCTCGCTCTACGGCGTCCCCACCATGTTCATCGCCGAGCTGAACCTTCCGGACTTCGCCTCGTACGACCTCTCCTCGCTGCGCACCGGGATCATGGCCGGATCACCCTGCCCGGTCGAGGTGATGAAGCGGGTCGTCGCCGAGATGCACATGGACGAGGTGTCCATCTGCTATGGCATGACGGAGACCTCCCCGGTCTCCACCCAGACCCGCCGCGACGACGACCTGGAGCGCCGCACCGGCACGGTCGGCCGGGTGATGCCGCACATCGAGGTGAAGGTCGTCGACCCGGCGACGGGCGTGACCCTGGAGCGCGGCGCGGCGGGCGAGCTCTGCACCCGTGGCTACAGCGTGATGCTCGGCTACTGGGAGCAGCCCGAGCGGACCGCGGAAGTGATCGACGCGGGGCGCTGGATGCACACCGGTGACCTCGCGGTGATGCGTGACGACGGTTACGTACAGATCGTCGGCCGCATCAAGGACATGATCATCCGCGGTGGCGAGAACGTGTACCCGCGGGAGATCGAGGAGTTCCTCTACGGCCATCCGAAGATCGCCGACGTGCAGGTGGTGGGCGTACCGGACGAGACGTACGGCGAGGAGATCCTGGCCTGCGTCATCCCCCGGGACCCGGCGCAGCCGCCGACCCTGGACGAGGTGACGGAGTACTGCCGGGAGCAGCTGGCGCACTACAAGATCCCGCGGCGGCTGCAGATCCTGGAGACCTTCCCGATGACGGTGAGCGGGAAGGTCCGGAAGATCGAACTGCGGGAGAACTACGGGTAGGAGGCCCGGCGGGAATGGCGTCCGTCGGGCGCTGTCAGGCGGCTTCGATGATGTCGCCGGCAGCGCCCCGGGTGGCCGCCGCCCACTCGATGAGCAGCACCTCGTAGGCCGCGGACTCCACGGAGGACCAGTCCTGGCCGGCTCGTGCGTCCACGAGCGCACGGATTGCCTCGTTCGCCTCGACGGCGGACGGGTGGGTCGGCTGTGCGTTCTGTGCGGTGATCTGCGAGGTGGAAGGTGGTGAAAGCCGTGGAGTTAAGACCATGCGCACCACTCTAAGGCCGCCCACTGACAGCGGCCGAACAATTGTGGCCTCAGGACCGAACGTGACGGATTGCACTCGCTGTTGCCGACCGGTTCCGCTGCGGCGTCGGGGCGCGTGTCCGGGCTTGCCCCGGTGCCCGCGTGGAAGTGGACGAATGGTGTCGCCGCGTCAGAGGTCGCGCCGCATGCAGACCCTCGGCCAGCGGTCCAGGCCGTGTTCGGCCTCCTCCGCCCTGATCTTCCGCAGCCCGTCGGTGAGTTCGGCCTCCGTGAGCGTGCGGAAGCCGAGGCGCGTGTAGTACGGCGCGTTCCACGGGACGTGCGAGAAGGTGGTGAGGGTGAGGGCTTCGAGCCGCTGTTCGCCCGCCCAGAGGGCGAGGTGGTCGATGAGCGCGCTGCCGAGGCCGCGCCGGGCGGCGGACGGATGGACCGAGACCTGCTCGACATGGGCCGCGCCGTCGACCGGATCGGCGATCAGGTAGCCGACCGGGCGGTCGTCGGCGTCCGCGGCCACCCAGGCGCGGCCGGCCCTGCGGTATTCGTCCAGCAGGTCGAGAGGCGGCGGGTCGTCGTCCGCGACGGCGGACATGGCGAGGGTGCGGAAGGGTTCGCCGGCGGCGCGCTCGATCTCCTGGAGCAGCGGAAGGTCGGAGCGGCGGGCGGGACGGATGCGCATGCCGCCAGTATGGCGGTCGGTACGGGGGGTGTGAGCTGCTGTGGGTTTGCTGAGCTGGAGTGTGGTGAGTGGGAGTGAGTTCTGTCGGTGGGTTGGTGGGGGTGGGAACGGGGGTTCTGGGGTCGAATGGGTGACCTTGGTGGTTGTTGCTCGTTGGGCTGGGTGGCAGGTGTCCGGCCTTGAGGGCGGGGGTGGTGTGGTGGGTGGTTTGCGGAAGCTGGCGGTGTCCTTTGTGGTGCCTGGGCCGTGCGGGGTGGCGGTCCGGGACCGCCTCAAACACCTCACCCCCGAGGACGAGTTGGTGCTGCGTGCGGTCGGTGCGCATCAGGGTGCGCTGGCTTCCGGTGATCTCAAGGCTCGCTGTGCGGAGGGTCTGGAGCACGGTGCGGACACGTGGGCGGCGCGTAAGCGGGACCTGACCGGGGTGTCGTCGTCGCGGATCGCGGGTGCGATCACCAAGGCCACGCACGATCAGTGGGCGCTGGCGCGCCGTTGCCAGGCCGCACATATCCGGAAGCTGGCTGCCGGGATCAAGACGTTGCGGCACCGCCTGTCCCTCCCGGTCGGGGCGCCCGGAACGAGGCGGGCTGCGGGCGGCTACCGGTCGAAGAACGAGTGGTTCCGCAAATCCCGCCGGCTCGCGATGCTAGAAGCACGGCTCGCTGCTGCTGTTGCTGACTGGCAGGCCGGACGGGTGCGGGTGGTGAGGGGCGGTAAACGTCTCCTCAACACCCGCCACAACCTCGCCCAGGCCCGGCTCACCGAGGAGCAGTGGCGGGAGCGGTGGGAGGCGGGACGCTGGTTTCTTGCTGCTGATGGTGAGTCGGGGAAGCGGTTCGGGAACGAGACGATCCGCGTCACCCCGGACGGCGAGGTCAGCATCAGACTGCCTGCCCCGCTCGCGCACCTGGCCAATGCCCGGTACGGCCGGTACGTCCTCGCCTCCACCGTGGCGTTTGTGCACCGGGGTGCGGAGTGGGCCGACCGCATCGCAGCGAACCGGGCCGTGGCCTACCGCATCCACCTCGATACGCAGCGAGGCCGCTGGTACCTCATGGCATCCTGGCAGCGCCCCGTCGTCCGGACCATCCCGTTGGAGACCGCCCGCGCCCGGGGCATGGTCGGCGTCGACACCAACGCCGATCACTTCGCCGCCTACCACCTCGACCAACATGGCAACCCGGTCGGTGACCCGCACCGCTTCCCCTACGACCTGTCCGGTTCGGCCGGTCACCGAGATGCACAGATCCGCCATGCCCTGACTCGGTTGATCAACTGGGCCAGGCGTGTCGGTGTCGCCGCGATCGGCATCGAAGACCTCGACTTCACCGCCGCGAAGACCCGTGAGAAGCACGGCCGCCACAAGCGGTTCCGGCAGCTCATCTCCGGTATCCCGACCGGGAAGCTGAAGGCCCGGTTGGTGTCCATGGCCGCCGAACAGGGCCTGGCTATTGTCGCGGTCGACCCGGCCTACACCAGCATGTGGGGTGCCCGGCACTGGCAGAAACCGCTGGCCACCCCACGCCGAGAGATGTCCCGTAATGATGCCGATGGTATCGCGATCGGGAGACGCGCCCTCGGGCACCCGATCCGGGATGGGGTATCCCCTGCTCGAACGGAGTTGAGAGCTTGGGGGAGGACGGCACCGCCCCCCCATACGACCGGAGTGATCGTGTGCGGCATCGGACCGTCCCGGCCGAACCGGGCACCTGGGGGCGTGAGGGAACCCGCCCGCCCACCACGGACCGGCCCCCTGGAGGGCCGTCGCCGAGCGGGAAGCGAAAGCGGGAACCCAGTGCATCCAAAACCGTTCGGGATGCGCCCAGTACGCAGCAGTGGGTCCAAGACTCACTTACGCACACCGGTTAGGAACGGTCAGGCGCCGGTGGAGAGCAGTTCGTCCGCCGGGCTGTTGACCGGCTGCGGGGTCCCGGTGAGGTCCATCACGAAGAGCGGGATGCAGAGACCGTCCGCCCGCGCCCTGGCGTCCCGCGCATAGCCCGCCAGTGAGAAGAAGACGCTGGTCACCGAGGCGTTCAAGCCGTTCAGCCAGAGGCATTCGACATCGCGCAGGGTGGTCGGCCGGGTGGTCGAGTCGACCTGGGCGATCAGCCCGGCGGCGCGTACATCGATCCGGGAGGCCGGGCGTTCCGCGGGCTGCACGACGTCGCGGTAGCCCAGCCACCTCAGATACATCGCGGCGGCGGTGACCGCATCGCGGCCGGTACGGATCGTCATCGGCCGGAACGACGGGCGGGGCGCCGCCGCCGTCCGCGGCAGCGGGATGTGGGTGGACAGGGTCCCGGCGGCCGGGCCGGGCGCGGATTCCGTGGCCGGGCGGACCGGGATCCGCAGCACCGACCCGCACGGGCAGCACAGCTCCGGCTGCGGCCACTGGTCGTGGCGTCCGCAGGTGCGGCAGCGCACGGTCACCCAGTCCTCGTTCCAGGTGCGGCGGGTGATCGGCTCGACCACCCCGCCGCGCAGCACCGGCGGGGCGATGGGGGTCCCGCACGGGCACGGATAGACCGGTGTGAGGTAGGCGTGATCGCGGCCGCAGGCCGGGCAGCGTACCGGCACGGACTCCACTGTGGTCTCCCTCCGGCGCCCCCCGGCGCCGCCCCCGGGGTCTCTGCGCCCCGTGTCCCCTGTGCTCCGTCCCATGGTCCACCAAGAGCGAGGCGCGGGGGAGCGACTTGGTGGATTCGGTGGCCTTGACGGCCATCCGGCCGCAGCTTAGATTGCTTCCGTATAGCAGAAATGAATTTCCGTAATGCGGAATAGGTGCTCTCAGGTGGCGCGACAGAGCCCGACTCCACCCGTCCGAGCAGGAGTACTCCATGCCTCGAATGACCGCTGCCCGAGCGGCAGTTGAGATCCTCAAGCTGGAAGGCGTCACCAATGCGTTCGGCGTGCCGGGCGCAGCGATCAACCCGTTCTACGCGGCGCTCAAGGCCGGCGGTGGCATCGACCACACGCTCGCCCGCCATGTCGAGGGTGCGTCCCACATGGCCGAGGGCTACACCCGGAGCAGGGCAGGGAACATCGGCGTCTGCATCGGTACGTCGGGGCCCGCCGGGACCGACATGATCACCGGGCTCTACTCGGCGATCGCCGACTCCATTCCGATCCTCTGCATCACCGGCCAGGCGCCGGTGGCCAAGCTCCACAAGGAGGACTTCCAGGCCGTCGACATCGCCTCGATCGCCAAGCCGGTGACCAAGGCCGCGACGACCGTCCTGGAGGCCGCGCAGGTGCCCGGCGTCTTCCAGCAGGCCTTCCACCTGATGCGGTCGGGTCGCCCCGGCCCGGTCCTCATCGACCTCCCGATCGACGTGCAGCTGACGGAGATCGAGTTCGACCCGGAAACGTACCAGCCGCTGCCCGTCTACAAGCCGGCCGCGTCCCGCGCCCAGATCGAGAAGGCGATCGGGTTCCTGCTCGCATCCGAGCGCCCGGTGATCGTCGCCGGTGGCGGCATCATCAACGCCGACGCCTGCGAACTCCTCGTCGAGTTCGCCGAGCTGACCGGCACCCCGGTCATCCCGACCCTGATGGGCTGGGGCATCCTCGCCGACGACCACGAGCTGAACGCCGGCATGGTCGGCCTGCAGACCTCGCACCGCTACGGCAACGCGAACTTCCTGGAGTCGGACTTCGTCCTGGGCATCGGCAACCGCTGGGCCAACCGGCACACCGGCGACCTGGCCGTGTACACCAAGGGCCGCACATTCGTCCACGTCGACATCGAGCCCACCCAGCTCGGCAAGATCTTCGCGCCGGACCTCGGTATCGCCTCCGACGCCAAGGCAGCGCTGGAGCTCTTCGTCGAAGTGGCGAAGGAGCTCAAGGCCGCGGACAGGCTGGCGGACCGCAGCGCCTGGGCCGCCTCCACCCAGGAGCGCAGGGCCCGGCTGCAGCGCCGCACCCACTTCGACAACGTGCCGCTGAAGCCGCAGCGCGTGTACGAGGAGATGAACCGCGCCTTCGGACCGGAGACGCGCTACGTCACCACGATCGGCCTCTCCCAGATCGCCGGCGCGCAGATGCTGCACGTCTACCGGCCGCGCCACTGGATCAACTGCGGTCAGGCCGGTCCGCTCGGCTGGACCATTCCGGCCGCGCTGGGCGTCGCCACCGCCGACCCCGAGGGCCAGGTCGTCGCGCTCTCCGGCGACTACGACTTCCAGTTCATGCTGGAGGAGCTGGCGGTCGGCGCACAGCACCACATCCCGTACGTCCATGTCCTGGTGAACAACTCCTACCTGGGGCTGATCCGCCAGGCACAGCGCAACCTGGACATCGACTTTCAGGTCAACCTGGAGTTCGAGAACATCAACTCCCCGGAGCTGGGCGTCTACGGCGTCGACCACGTCAAGGTCGTCGAGGGCCTGGGCTGCAAGGCGATCCGGGTCACCGAGCCGGACCAGCTGCTGCCCGCGTTCGAGGAGGCCAAGAAGCTGGCCGCCGAGTTCCGTGTCCCGGTGGTCGTCGAGGCGATCCTGGAGCGCGTCACCAACATCTCGATGGGCGCCGCGGGTATCGACGCCATCAACGAGTGGGAGGACATCGCCACCGAGCCGGGCCACGCCCCGACCTCGATCCGCCCGTTCGTCGCGAGCTGACGGACCGTCCCTTCCGGCGCCTGTGTGGGGGCGGACCACCAGAACCCGGTGGTCCGCCCCCGCACGTGTGTCAGGGCCCGGCCGAATGCGGCAACTCCCCCTACCCGTAGCACTTCAGAGTTACGCGGAAGGTGCCCTCCCCGGGCGGACGCCGACCACAAGGTCCGCTCCCTAGCTTCTGTACCGGAAGCACGACAGAACATCTCGACGGACATCCGGTACGGAAGGACCATCCCGCATGGCGCTCCGCCCGCCCAGGAGTCACCCGCGCAGGAACCTTCCGCGCACCGTCCGGACCCTGCTCGCCGCCCTTGTCATCGCTGCGGTCGCCGTGCCCCTGTCGGGCGCGGCCCGGCCCTCGGCCGTCCCGGCACCGGCCCCGGCCGCCCTCGCCCCGCTGCGCGCCGCGACCCCCGCCGACCTTGCCGAACGGTACGCCGTCAACCGCGGGTTCATCCGCGCGGCCGAGCGGACAGCCACCCGCCACGGCGACCGCAAGCGGGCCGCCGCCCTGCGCGTCCTCGCCGACCCGGCGCGCCACTTCTTCTCCTTCGACGGCCGCGACGGCGGCCGCAGCGCCGAGGTCTTCGGCGACCTCTCCCGGGCGCGCCGGATCGCCGTGCTGGTCCCGGGGGCGGGCATCAGCCTCGACCGGTACTGGCGGCTGCGGGCCGCCGCCGTCGCCCTGCGCCGGGAGACGGGCGAGGGGACGGCGGTCATCGGCTGGCTCGGCTACGAAACGCCGGACACGGTGAGCCGGGCGTCGGTGACCACGGGCCGGGCCAAGAGCGCCGCAACCGAACTCCGTACATTCCTCGCCGAATTGAAGCGTACCGAGCCAACCGCCCGGACCTCGCTGCTGTGCCACTCCTACGGATCCGTCGTCTGTGCCGAGTCAGCGCCAGGGCTGGCGGTCTCGGACATCGTCCTGTACGGCAGCCCCGGCACCGGCGCCGACAACGTCTCCGCACTCCACACCCCGGCCACCGTCTGGGCGGGCCGGGGCGGCGACGACTGGATCGCCGAGGTGCCGCACGTACAGCTCCGACTCCCGTTCATCACTCTCGGATTCGGAACGGACCCGGTCTCCCAGAAGTTCGGTGCCCGGCACTTCGCGGCGGGCGACGGCGGTCACAGCGACTACCTGAAGCCCGGCTCCTTATCGCTGAAGAACATCGCCCGGATCGTCTCAGGCCGGACCCCTGCCGAGGAGGGCCGTCATGCGTGAACTCGTCCGGCGGATCGACGCCGCCACCCCACCCGACCGCGACCGCGCCGTCGACGCACTGCGCGCCCTCGCCATCCTGGGCGTGGTGCTCGGCCACTGGCTGGTGACCGCCCTGATCGCCGACACCGGCACGGTGCGTGCCGCGAGCCCCCTCCAGCACATGCCCCAACTGACCCCGGTCTCCTGGCTGTTCCAGACGCTTGCCGTGTTCTTCCTGGTGGGCGGTCAGGTCGGGGCGAAGAGTTACGCCTCCGCCCGCACTCGCGGCACCACGTACGGGCAGTGGCTCGGCGCCCGTACGGGCCGGCTGTTCAGGCCGGTCGCCGCCGTGCTGGTGGTGTGGACCGTGATCGCGGGCGCGCTGCTCGCCTCCGGGGTGGGCACGGAGACCGTGCACGCGCTGCTCAAACTGGTGCTGTCACCACTCTGGTTCCTGCTGGTCTTCGCAGCGCTGACGGCGGCGACCCCGCTGGTCGCGAAGCTTCATCCGCTGTGGCCGCTCGCCGTCGTGCTGCATGTCGACCTGATCCGGTTCGGACTGGGCGGTCCCGCCCGGCTCGGCTGGATCAATGTGGCGGCCGGCTGGCTGGTCCCGTACTGCCTGGGTGCGAGCTGGGCCCGCGGCGGCCTGCGGAGCCGGTCGACCGGATGGGCCCTGCTGCTCATCGGCGCCGCCGCCACGGCCGGACTCGTCCTGTGGGCCGGCTACCCGGCGTCCATGGTCGGGGTGCCCGGCTCCAGGATCTCCAACCTCGACCCGCCCACGCTCGCGGCTGTCACCTTCGGCCTCGCCCAGTGCGGCGCGGCCCGGCTGCTGATCGGCCCGCTGCGGCGAGTCCTTCGACGCCCCGCGGCCTGGGCGGCGGTGGCGCTGGTCAACCTCTCCGCGATGACCGTCTTCCTCTGGCACCAGACCGCGATGATGGCGGTCACCGCCGTCGGTCTGCTCGCAGGCGAGTCGCTGCCCGGTCTGCACACCGTGCCCAGGGACTACGACTGGGTCTTCGCACGGCTGGCCTGGCTGCCGGTGTTCGCCGTGGCTCTGCTGGTGTGCTGGGCGGCATTCCGTAAGTACGAGGAGGAGCGGCCGCGGAAAGGCGGCCGTATCGTCCGCGAGGGGCGTCCTGCCCGGACATCGGTGATGCGCCGTGCCTAGTCTGAACCGGACGAGGGGGTCAGTGGTGGGGGACAAACAGCGGTTGAGGACCGCGCTGCGGAGGGCGCCGCGCGCCCTGTTCGAGGATCTGACGGCGCCCGCCGATCCGCTGCCTGCCATGGGACATCCCGGATGGCCGGTCTGGCGGCCGGTGTTCGGGATGGTGCTGGTCTTCTGTGCCGTGGCCCTCGCCGTGGCCCATGTGAACGATCTGGCACCGGTCGACGGCAGCGCCATCCCCGGGTACGCGGTGCTGCTCAGCATCGGCCAGGCGGCGGCGCTGATCGCCGGCATGTTCCGCCCGGTGTCCGCCTGGTGGGCGTCGACGGCCCTCATGGTCGTCACCGCGCGGATCACGGAGCCCGGGTTGAGCCCGGACGCATTTTTCCCCTGGACCGTTTCAGGGCTCTTGCTCCAGTGCGGGGTGCTGTTCCTGCTGGCACTGCGGGTCCGGCCCCGTCGGGCGGCCGGGGCGCTGGTGATCAGCCTCCTCGCGGCACTGGCCTGCACTGTCGCCACCACCCGGGCACACCACTACGTCCTCGACCGCGGCGCCCCGGTCCTGATCGCCGCCGTGGTGATCGGCGCCTCGCTGCGCGGCCTGCGGGTGGCCCGCACCCAGCTGGTCGTCCAGGAGGAACTCACCGCCGGGGAGCGGGCCCGGCGCACCCTGCTGGAGGAGCGCAACCGGATCGCCCGCGAGCTGCACGACGTGGTCGCCCACCACATGTCGGTGATCTCCATCCAGGCGCAGGTCGCCCCGCACCTGGTCGACAACCCGTCCGACGAGCTCAGGGAGAACCTCGCGGGCATCCGGCAGAACGCCGTCGAGGCGCTCACCGAGCTGCGGCATGTGCTCGGCGTGCTGCGCTCCGAGGACGCTCTCTCGATGGGGGCGAGACACGCCCCGCAGCCCACTCTCGACCGCCTGGACGAACTGCTGGCCAATGTGCGCGGCGCCGGGCTCGTGGTCACCACCGCCACCATCGGCACGCCGCGCCCGCTGCCGCCGAGTGTCGAACTGTCGGCGTTCCGGATCGTCCAGGAGGCGCTCAGCAACGCGATGCGGCACGCGCCCGGTGCCCAGGTGCGGGTGGAGACGGCCTACGGGGCGGCCGGGCTCACCGTCCGGATCACCAACACCGCGCCGGACGGACCCGCGGCGCCATCGCGGGGCATGGGGCACGGACTGCTCGGGATGCGCGAGCGCGCCGCGATGCTGGGCGGCGAACTCGTCACTGGACGGACCCCGGACGGCGGCTACGAAGTCACGGCTATCCTGCCGGTGAGCGCCCCTGACCTGGCCGCCTTACCTGCTGAGGACACACTGTGACGACCATCCGCGTACTGATCGCCGACGACCAGGTGATGGTCCGCCAGGGATTTACGGTGCTGCTCGACGCAGAACCCGGCATCGAGGTCGTCGGTCAGGCGGTGGACGGCCTCGATGCCGTCTCCAAGGTCGCAGAACTCGCCCCGGATGTCGTCCTGATGGATGTCCGGATGCCCGTGCTCGGCGGCATCGAGGCGACCCGCCGCATCACGTCACCGCACGACGCCCAGATCAAGGTGCTCATCCTGACCACCTTCGATCTCGACGAGTACGTGTACGAGGCGCTGCGCGCGGGCGCGTCCGGCTTTCTGCTCAAGGATGCTTCGGTCGAGGAACTGGTCCACGCGGTACGGGTGGTGGCAGCAGGTGACGCGCTGCTCGCCCCGAACATCACCAAGCGGCTGATCGCCGAGTTCTCCCGGATGACGGCGGAACCTCGGGCCCCGCTCATGGACCGAGTCGGTGATCTGACGGAGCGTGAGACCGAGGTGCTTTCCCTGATTGCGCAGGGCCTGTCGAACGCGGAGATCGCCACGCGCCTGGTGGTGGCGGAGCAGACGGCGAAGACCCATGTGAGCCGGATCCTGGCCAAGCTGGGGCTGCGCGACCGGACCCAGGCGGCGGTCTTCGCGTACGAGACGGGCCTGGTCCGCCCGACCGGCTATTGACGCGCACGCGAGGGCGGGGAGTACGGGACCGTCCGTACTCCCCGCCCTGGCGCGAGGGTGGTGACCGCCCGACGGCGAGAGGCCGGCGCGACCGTTTCGTTCGCGCCGCCGGGCGGAGTCCTTCGTGCGGGTTGTGCCGGGGCCGCGGCGGCGAGCGATGGGCGGCCGGGTCCACTCTCTGTCAGGTCGAGAGCGGCCGCCGGCTGCCTTCACCACCGCACTGGCTCGCACGCCGCCGCGGTCCTCAGTCACGTCCGTCCCGCCGGGCACCCCTCAGGGCCGGCCGGACGGACAGCGCAGGGGAGATGACCTCCCGTCATAACCCTTGCGCGGTCTCGGTGTTCTAGTCCTCGCGCAGGGCGCGGACCGCGTCCTCCACGCGCTGGCCGTACTCGGCGTCGGCGGCGTGGAAATGGGCGAGGTTCTTCTCGATCACGTCGTCGCGGGTGACCTGGGAGAGGCTTCCGGCGATGTTGGCGACCAGGCGGCCCTTCTCGTCCTCGGACATCAGCCGGTAGAGCTCGCCCGCCTGGAAGAAGTCGTCGTCCTTGGTGTGGGCGGGCGCCGCGTGGGTGCCGGTCCAGCCGTGGACGGCGAGCGGGGCGGAGAGCGGTGCGTCGGTCTGGGCGGGGCCCGCGTACGAGTTGGGCTCGTAGTTCCTGTCGTGGCGGGCGCCGTTGCGGGTGGCGTGCAGGCCGTCGCGGCCGTAGTTGTCGACGACGGCGGTGCGCGGCGCGTTCACCGGGAGCTGGGTGTGGTTGACGCCGAGCCGGTAGCGGTGCGCGTCGGCGTAGGCGAACAGGCGGCCCTGCAGCATCTTGTCCGGGGACGGGCCGATGCCGGGCACGAAGTTGTTCGGAGAGAAAGCGGCCTGCTCGACCTCGGCGAACACATTGTCCGGGTTGCGGTCCAGGACCAGCCGGCCCACCCGCTGCAGCGGGTAGTCGCTGTGCGGCCACACCTTGGTGAGGTCGAACGGGTTGAAGCGGTAGTCCGCGGCCTCGGCGGCCGGCATGACCTGCACGTGCAAGGTCCAGGACGGGTTCACGCCCCGCTCGATGGCCTGCAGCAGGTCCGTCTGGTGCGAGCTGCCGTCCCTGCCCGCGAGTTCGGCGGCCTGCTCGCTGGAGAGGGAGCGCACGCCCTGGTTCGTCTTGAAGTGGTACTTGACGAAGAAGGCCTCGCCCTCGGTGTTCGTCCACTGGTAGGTGTGCGAGCCGTAGCCGTTCATGTGACGGTACGAGGCGGGGATGCCGCGGTCTCCCATCAGCCAGGTCACCTGGTGGGTCGCCTCCGGGGCGTGCGCCCAGAAGTCCCAGACGTTGTCGGGCTCCTGACGGCCCGTGAACGGGTCGCGCTTCTGCGAGTGGATGAAGTCGGGGAACTTGATCGGGTCCTTGATGAAGAACACCGGCGTGTTGTTGCCGACCAGGTCGTAATTGCCCTCGTCCGTGTAGAACTTGAGGGCGAAGCCGCGCGGGTCGCGTACGGCGTCGGCGCCGCCGAGCGAGTCGGCGACCGTCGAGAACCGGATGAACGTCTCGGTGCGCTTGCCGACGGCCGAGAGGAAGTCGGCGCGGGTGAAGCCGGTGACGTCGTCGGTCACCTCGAAGTAGCCGTACGCGCCGGAGCCGCGGGCGTGGACCACGCGCTCCGGGATGCGCTCCCGATTGAAGCGCGCGAGCTTCTCCAGCAGGTGCTGGTCCTGGAGGAGAATCGGGCCACCGACGCCGGCGGTGGCGGAGTTCTGGTTGTCGGCGACCGGGGCGCCTGACTCGGTCGTAAGCACACGCTGCGTCATGGTGTCGGGGCGACCTTCCGTACGGGAGTTGCTGAACTGCGACGCCCTGGGGGCTCCAGGAGCGTAAGTACGCTCCGAACAGAACGTCAACAGTTTGTTGAAATTGAGAGTGAGGTGTTCCGGATGGTGCCGGCGCCTGGGCGCGACAGGACAGGTGTCGGCGCCGACACCATCCGGAAGTCTGTGAGGTGGCCCGGCCGCTCAGGCCTGGACGGGCTGACCCGAGAGGCGCTCGACCGCGCGCAGCAGCGCCGAGTGGTCCAGGCCGCCGTCGCCCTGTGCGCGCAGCGAGGCGACGAGTTGCGCGACCACTGCGCCGACGGGCAGCGCGGCACCGACATTGCGGGCGGCGTCGGTGACGATGCCCATGTCCTTGTGGTGCAGATCGATCCGGAAGCCCGGCGCGAAGTCCCGCCGCAGGAAGTTGTCCTTCTTGCGGGTCAGCACGGTCGAGCCGGCCAGTCCGCCGTTCAGTACGTCGAGCGCGGCGGAGAGGTCGACCCCGGACTTCTCCAGGAAGACGACGGCCTCGGCGCAGGCCTGGATGTTGACCGCGACGATCAGCTGGTTGGCGGCCTTCACCGTCTGGCCGGAGCCGTGCGGACCGCAGAGCACGATGGTCCTGCCGAGCGCCTGGAGGATCGGCTGCGCGGCGTCGAAGTCGGCCTGATCCCCGCCGACCATGATCGACAGCACGGCCTCGATCGCACCGGCCTCGCCGCCGGACACCGGGGCGTCCAGCACGCGGATGCCCTGGTCCTTCGCGTGCTTCGCGAGGTCCACGGAGGTCTGTGGAGTGATCGAGGACATGTCGATCAGCAGGGCCCCGGACCTCGCGTTCTCCAGGATGCCGTCGGGGCCGTACGCAATGGCCTCGACCTGCGGGGAGGCGGGCACCATCGTGATCACGACATCGGCATCGCGGACCGCCTCGGCGATCGAGTCCGCGCCGTACCCGCCGGCGGCGACCAGCCGGTCGATCTTGTCCTGCTCCAGGGTGTAACCGGTGACGTCGTACCCGGCCTTGATCAGGTTTTCGGACATGGGGGAGCCCATGATGCCGAGTCCGATCCACGCAACCTTGGGGAGGTTGTTGCTCATGAGGGTGCCTTCCTGAAAACGTGTGTACGAGGGTGGGTCCGACGCCCTCAGCGGGCCGCGCGCACCTCGGCGGGGAGCCACTCGAAGGACTCGGAGCTCGGTCGGTCGCCCGGCTTGTACTCCAGGCCGACCCAGCCGTCGTAACCGGCCTTCGTCAGCTCGTCGACGAGCTGCTCGAGCGGCAGTGAGCCGGTGCCGGGCGCGCCGCGCCCCGGGTTGTCGGCGATCTGCACGTGCCCGGTGTTTGCGGCGTACGCGGCGATCACCTGGCTGAGGTCCTCGCCGTTCATCGACAGGTGGTACAGGTCCAGCAGGAACCTGGCGTTGCCGAGGCCCGTCGCGGCGTTGACCTTGTCGACGACCTCGATCCCGGCCGGTGCGCTCACCAGCGGGTAGCGCGGTGACTCCGGCTTGTTCAGGGTCTCGATCAGCAGGACCGCCCCGATCCGGTCGGCGGCGCGGGCGGCCAGGACCAGGTTCTCCAGGGCGAGTTCGTCCTGCGCCGTCGGGTCCACACCGTCGACGCGGTTGCCGTAGAGCGCGTTGAGCGCCTTGCAGCCGACCGAGGCGGCGAAGCCGGCCGCCACCTCGATATTGGCGCGGAATCGGTCCGACTCCGCGCCGGGTACGGAGAGCGCACCGCGGTCGGGTCCGGGCAGTTGTCCGGCGTAGAAGTTCAGCCCCACCAGCTGCGTGCCCGCGTCGTCGAGCGTCTTCTTGAGAGCGTCGAGTTCGGTCTGCGGCGGGGTGGGGGTCTCGATCCAGGGCCACCACAGCTCGACCGCCGTGAAGCCCGCGGCGGCGGCCGCCGCGGGGCGCTCCAGGAGCGGGAGTTCCGTGAAGAGGATCGAAAGGTTCACATCGAAGCGCTGGTCCGGGAATCCCATGGCGTCAGGCGCTCCTTCCGTATCGCGGAAGTTAGTTTCTGCTCAACGGAAGATTGCATGGCTGAAGGGAGAGCTGTCAAGAGGGGCTCCGCACATCGGGCCGCCAGGAGCGACGCGCGCAACCCCCGCGCGCGACGATTGCGGAGGATGCAACCGAAATTGCGCCACTTGCGGCCTCGGGCGAGGCAGGAGACTCTGGCTGACATGTCCGACGCAGCCGACCCGAGGTGCCGCGCATGACGACCCGCACCAGCCGCCGCACGTTCCTCGGAGCGCTCCTGGCGGGCGCGGCCTTCGTCGTCTCGCCCGCTCCGCCCGCGCCATCCGGCCCGGCGGCGGCCAGGCCGGACGCCCCGGCCCCCCGTGCCGACCGAAGGACCGGGACGCTCTTCCTGGGGACGTACACCTCGACCGCCGGAGGGGGTGCGGGGATCGGCGTCGCCGGGTACGACCCGGTGACCGGGGTGATCACCGGTCGCACCACCGTCACCGGCGTCGACAACCCCTCATACCTCGCCCTGCACCCCTCGGGCACCACGCTGTACGCCGTCGACGAGCAGGAACGCGGCGGTGTGACGGCCGTGGCGCTCGCCCCGAACGGAACGTTCCGGGTGCTCGGCACCCGCTCCACCGGCGGCGCAGGTCCCTGCCATCTCTCCGTCCACCCAAGCGGCCGGTGGCTGCTGAGCGCCAACTACACCTCGGGCAGCGTCGCCGTGCACCCGATCGCAGCCGACGGTTCGCTGGGGGAGCGCACCGACCTGGTCGTCCATACGGCCCCGGCCCCCGGCCCCGGCCAGGACGGGCCGCACGCGCACCAGATCCTCACCTCCCCGGATGGCGGCCATGTCCTCGCCGTCGATCTGGGCAACGACACCGTGTACACGTACCGGCTCGACCGGCGCCGGGGCACGCTCCGCCAGGTCTCGTACGCCACGCTGCGGCCGGGCGCCGGACCGCGCCACCTCACCTTTCACCCGAGCGGCCGCTTCGCCTATGTCGCCTGCGAGGTCGACAACACCGTCGTCGTCTGCGGTTATGACCCCGCCACCGGCGCCCTGACCCCGGGGACCCCACAGCCCACCGGAACCGGCCCCGGCACCAGCTATCCCGCCCAGCTCCTGGTCACCGGGGACGGCCGGTTCGCCTACCTCGCCAACCGCGGCGACAACAGCCTGACCCGCTACGCCGTGGGGGCGCGCGGGGCCGCGCTGCGGCTGATCGACACGGTGCCGGTGGGCGGCGACTTCCCTCGGCAGATCGCCTTCTCGCCGGACGGGGCGCTGCTCTTCGCCGCCAACCAGCGGTCCGGCACCGTGACGGTCTTCGAGGTCGACCGGGCGAGCGGCGGCCTGCACCGCACCGGAACCCCGTTCGCCGCCCCGATGGCTGTCTGCGTGCTGCCGCTCCGGCCCCGGGCCGGGTAGCGGTCGGTTAGGGTCGGGGCCGAGCCGCGGGCCCCAGGGTGCGCAGCGAGCACATGAGAGGGAGGCACAGTGCGCTTGAGAGTGGAGTTCACCACCGAGCCGTTCGATCTCGACGAGGCACCCGCTCACGCGGTGGTGGCCCGCGAGGTCATCCAGTCGGCCGAACTGGACGCCGTGGACGTCGGCCCCTTCGGCAATACGGCGGAGGGCGGCGCGGACGCGGTGCTCACCGCGGTGGACTCCCTGCTGCGCAAGGCCCTGGAATCTGGTGCCACCCGGATATCACTCCAGGTCAACGTCATCGGGGAGGACTCGAAGTGACCGAATCTTCGGACCACCCCCTCGTCACCGCGGTCAAGCCGCTCGTCGACGCCATGGGCGCGGAGCTGGTCGGGCCCGAGCACGCACGGGCCGACGACGTGGTGCTGGCCTGGGAGGGCGAGGACGTCATAGCCGTACGCCTGCCGCAGCTGTCGGACTCGCTCGACCACATCCTGGCCGCCATGGAGCGCCGGCACGGGATGCCACTCGCCGGCCTGGACCGGAAGACGAAGCAGTCGGTCGTCCGGACCCTGGAGGCGCGGGGTGCCTTCTCCGTACGGCATGGCGTGGAGACGGTGGCCGGAGCCCTGGGCGTCAGCCGCTTCACCGTCTACAACTACCTCAACCGGGAACACGCCGCCAAAGGCGAGTAGTTGAGCGTAGGCGTGCACACGTGACTGGAAGGCCGTTATCCGGATCGCCAGGCGGCGGCCTTTTCTGTTCGGGAATTTCAACAAAGTGTTGACGTGGTGTTGCGGAGGGCGTTAGCTATCCGCAGCCCGACCAACGCACAGCGAAGAACAGCCACGGAGGCTCCCGTGACTTCGAGCTCCACACCGGGCCTCGCCCGGTTCAACATCCTGGCGGACGACGAGGCCACCACCGCGTTGCACGAGGTGTGTGCCAGCGCGGCATGGGGGAGAGCGATCCTCTCCCGGCGCCCGTACCCCACCGCGGAAGCCCTTCTCTCTGCCAGCGACGTCGCCACGGCCGATCTGACCGAGGACGGGTTGACCGACGCGATGGCCGGTCACCCCCCGATCGGCCGCCCGAAGCCCGGGGACCCCACCTCCTCCCGCGAACAGCGGGGGATGGCCGGCGCCACCGAGGAGCTCAAGGCCGAGATGCTCGAACTGAACCTGGCCTACCAGGAGCGGTTCGGACATGTCTTCCTGATCTGCGCCACCGGTGCCACCGGTGAGCAGATGCGCGACGCGGTGAAGTCCCGGATCGGGAACTCGCCCGAGCGGGAGCGCGAGATCGTGCGCACCGAGCTGGGCAAGATCAACCGCATCCGGCTGACCCGTCTCGTAACAGAAGGAGAGTGACGGTCTTGCGCAACGGCACCACCGCATCGGTGTCCACGCACATTCTGGACACCAGCATCGGCCGCCCTGCCGAGGCCGTCCCTGTCTCGCTCGCCGCCCGCAGCGGCAGCGACGCGCCGTGGGTGGCGATCGGCGGTTCCGTGACCGATACGGACGGGCGATGCAAGGACCTGCCGGCGCTGCCGGAGGGCACCACCCATGTACGGCTCGACTTCGACACCGAGACGTATTTCTCCCAAGAACACCGTTCCAAGAAGCAAGCCGAGGCGCAGCAGGACGCCCCCCGCGTAAGGGACAGCGGCGCGTTCTTCCCGGAGGTGGCGATCACCTTCACCGTCCTACCGGGCGAGCACTATCACGTACCGCTGCTGCTCAACCCGTTCGGCTACTCCGTTTACCGAGGGAGCTAGCACCGACATGCCCACGATTCTCGGCCAGAACCAGTACGGCAAAGCAGAGAACCGCGTCGTCAGGATCACGCGGGACGGCGACACCCACCACATCAAGGACCTGAACGTCTCGGTCGCGCTCTCCGGCGACATGGACGACGTCCACTACTCCGGCTCCAATGCCAACGTCCTGCCGACCGACACCACCAAGAACACGGTGTACGCGTTCGCCAAGGAGCACGGCATCGAGTCCGCCGAGCAGTTCGGCATCCACCTCGCCCGTCACTTCCTGACGTCGCAGGAGCCGATCAGGACCGCGCGGATCCGGATCGAGGAGTACGCCTGGGAGCGCATCGCCACCTCCGACGGCACCTCGCAGTTCATCGGTGCCGACGAGGTCAAGCACTCCTTCGTCCGCAAGGGCCAGGAGACGCGCACCACCCAGATCACCTTCGACGGCGAGAGGTGGCAGGTCATCTCGGGTCTCAAGGACCTCGTGGTGATGAACTCCACCAACTCCGAGTTCTGGGGCTACGTCAAGGACAAGTACACGACGCTCAAGGAGGCGTACGACCGCATCCTCGCGACCGAGGTGTCCGCCAAGTGGCGGTACAACTGGACCAGCGACGACGCGCGCATGCCGAACTGGGAGAAGTCCTACGAGCAGACGCGCAAGCACATGCTCCAGGCCTTCGCCGAGACGTACTCCCTCTCGCTGCAGCAGACCCTGTACCAGATGGGTTCGCGCATCATCAACAGCCGCAGCGAGGTGGACGAGATCCGGTTCTCGCTGCCGAACAAGCACCACTTCCTGGTGGACCTGGAACCGTTCGGCCTCAAGAACGACAACGAGGTCTACTTCGCCGCGGACCGCCCGTACGGCCTGATCGAGGCCACCGTGCTGCGGGACGGCATCGAGCCGCAGATCCCGGTAGACATGACCAACCTCTGACGCCGCACCGAGCCGGTCCCCGCCCGCCGACGGGCAGGGACCGGCCGGACCGGAGGAAACCCCCATGGCACAGCACGCAACGAGGCCGGCAGCAGAAGTCCCCTGCACCGCACCGCCGGAGAGCCCCGTGCATCCGGCCGGTCCGCTGATCGCCGGACTCCCCACCCTCCTGCGGACGCTCGCCGCGCGCCCGGCTTCCACCCGGATTCCCGCCCTGGGCGCGGACCGTGCTGCGCTCCGCGATCAGTGCGGGAGCGCTCGTCGCCGACCCGCTCGACCTGTTCTTCCAACATCTCGGCACCCACGGCCGCACGGCCGTGGCACTCAAATCCTCCTGGGGTCCTGCCGTGCCCACATCCCTGCAGAGAGAAGAAGGAAGCGTCATGGCAGCCCCTGACCGTGTGGAACGCATCGTCATCGAGAACTGTTCGATCGCGACCGTCGACGCCGACGACACCGAGTACGCCTCGGGCCATGTGGTCGTCGCGGGCAACCGCATCGAGCACGTCGGCGCCGGCCGGGCCCCCGAAGGCCTGGAGCATGTCGTACGACGCATCGACGGCGCCGGACACCTCGTCACCCCCGGCCTGATCAACACCCACCACCACTTCTACCAGTGGATCACCAGGGGCCTGGCGACCGACCACAACCTCTTCGACTGGCTGGTCGTGCTCTATCCGACGTGGGCGCGCATCGACGAGCCGATGGTCCGCGCGGCCGCGCAGGGCTCGCTCGCGATGATGGCCCGCGGCGGGGTCACCACCGCCATGGACCACCACTACGTCTACCCGCGGGGCTCCGGCGACCTGTCCGGCGCCATCATCGGGGCGGCCCGCGACATGGGCGTACGGTTCACCCTCGCCCGCGGCTCCATGGACCGCAGCCGGAAGGACGGCGGACTGCCGCCGGACTTCGCCGTCGAGACGCTCGACGGTGCGCTCGCCGCCACGGAGGCGACCATCGACGCGCACCACGACGGATCGTTCGACTCGATGACCCAGATCGCCGTCGCGCCCTGCTCGCCGTTCTCCATCTCCACCGAACTTCTGCGGCAGGGGGCCGAGTTGGCCCGCCGCCGCGGCGTCCGGATGCACACCCACGGCTCGGAGACCGTGGAGGAGGAGAAGTTCTGCCACGAGCTGTTCGGCATGGGCCCGACCGACTACTTCGAGTCGACGGGCTGGCTCGGCAACGACGTGTGGATGGCGCACTGCGTCCATATGAACGACTCCGACATCGCCGCGTTCGCCCGTACCGGAACGGGCGTCGCACACTGTCCGTCCTCCAACGCCCGCCTCGCCGCCGGCATCGCCCGGGTCCCCGACATGCTCGCCGCGGGTGTCCCGGTGGGCCTCGGCGTCGACGGCACCGCCTCCAACGAGTCCGGTGAACTCCACACCGAACTGCGCAACGCCCTCCTCATCAACCGCCTCGGCGCCCACCGCGAACGGGCCCTGAATGCCCGTCAGGCCCTGCGCCTGGGCACGTACGGCGGCGCCCAGGTCCTCGGCCGCGCCGACCAGATCGGCTCCCTGGAGGTCGGCAAGCTCGCCGACCTGGTGCTCTGGAAGCTGGACACGCTCGCCCACTCCTCCATCGCCGACCCGGTCACCGCACTCGTCTTCGGCGCGGCGGCCCCCGTCACCCTCTCCCTCGTCGACGGGAAGACGGTCGTCGAGAGCAACCACCTGACCACGGTGGACGAGGACGCCATCGCACGGACCACCCGCGACGAGGCCCGCCGCCTCGCGCAGATCGCCGCCGGAGCCTGACGCTCCGGGGTGCCCCCGAGAACGGCCGGCCGAAGGGGGACGGCCCTTGGCCGGCCACCGTGGGCCCGAGCGGGGTCCACGGCAGCCGGTCCGGCGGGCACGTACGCAGACGTACGCGCCCGCCGGACCGGTGACTGAAGCTGCCGCATCAGCTGCACGACCTGCACCACCTGCACCACCTCCCTGACACCCGCGTCGCTTTGACGCGTAACCGACCGGAGGAACCGCCGTGGCAGCACAGCCCAGGTTTCGCAACGACGCAGTCGCAGGACCCGACCAGGAGCCGATACGGGACGACCCGCAGGTCGCCGACGGCAAGCATCCGGTCGACGAGACCCTCCCCCCACTGAAGATGGTCACCAGCGGACTGCAGCACGTGGCCGCGATGTACGCGGGCGTGGTGGCCCCGCCCATGATCGTGGGACCCGCCGTGGGCCTCACCGCCAAGGAGACCGCCTTCCTCATGGGGGCGAGCCTCTTCACCGCCGGCATCGCCACTCTGCTCCAGACTCTCGGCTTCTGGCGCATCGGCGCCCGGCTGCCGTTCGTCAACGGTGTCTCGTTCGCCGGTGTGACACCGATGATCGCGATCGGCAAGGACCGCGGACACGACGGCATCGCCGTCATCTTCGGCGCGATCATCGTGGCCGGCCTGCTCGGCTTCGTACTCGCCCCCTACTTCTGCAAACTGGTCCGCTTCTTCCCGCCCGTCGTCACCGGCACCGTCATCACCCTGATCGGCGTCTCCCTGCTGCCGGTCGCCTTCAACTGGTCCCAGGGTGGCAACGCCACGGCCGACGGATACGGGTCCACGACCAATATCTCCATGGCGGCCGTCACCCTGGTGATCGTCCTCGCGCTGCGCAAACTGCTGCGCGGCTTCCTCCAGCAGATCGCGATCCTGCTCGGACTGGTCGCCGGCACCCTGATCGCGATCCCGGTCGGCATCACCGACTTCGGCGCGATCAAGGACGCCCCCCTGATCGGTTTCCCGACCCCGTTCCACTTCGGGGCGCCACAGTTCGAGATCGCCGCCATCGTCTCCATGTGCATCGTGATGCTGGTCTGCATGACCGAGTCCACCGCGGACATGCTGGCACTCGGCAAGATCGTCGGCCGTCCGGCGGACGAGCGGACCATCGAGGGCGGTCTGCGCGCCGATACCCTGGGCAGCGCCCTCAGCCCGCTCTTCAACGGCTTCATGTGCAGCGCCTTCGCGCAGAACATCGGGCTCGTGGCGATGACCAAGGTGCGCAGCCGGTTCGTCGTCGCCGCGGGCGGCGGCATCCTCGTCGTGCTCGGCCTGGTCCCCGTCGCCGCGTCGGTCATCGCCCTCGTGCCGCTGCCGGTGCTCGGCGGTGCGGGCATCGTGCTCTTCGGCTCGGTCGCCGCGAGCGGCATCCAGACGCTGGCCGGCGCGGCCCTGGAGAAGGGCGAGAACGCGCTGATCGTCGCGGCCGCCGTCGGCATCGGACTGATCCCGATCGCGGCGCCGGAGTTCTACCACGCGTTCCCCAAGGACCTCCTCGTCGTGCTGGACTCGGGGATTTCCACCGGGTGCGTCGTGGCGATCGTCCTCAATCTGGCCTTCAACCACCTGGGCAGGAAGCCGGAACCGGTGGCGCAGGAGCCCGCCGCGACTGCGGCGGCTCCGGTGGGCGCGCACTGAGCGCATCCGGTACGGCGCAGTGGCGCGTACGGCGAGTGCCGTACGCGCCACCGGTGCCTCGCGGCAGGGCTCAGCCGATGTGGAAGCTGTCGCCGTACACCTTCCAGTCGAGCGGCGGATCCAGGTTCAGATTGCCGTTCTTCAGGAAGACCCGCTGGGCGGTGTCCACCCGGCTGGTGTCCGAGTGGGCCTCCTCCTGCTGCATCGCCCAGACCCGCGCGTCCAGGAAGGCATTCAGGTAGGTGACCTCGTTGCCGCCCTGGGCCGGCGGCTTCGCCTTGGCGAGAGCGCGCTTGCGGATGGCACGGAAACTGGTGCTGTCGTCGCCGTCGCCGTGCATGACGATGGCGTCGTAGTACGCGAACTGGCCGAGGGTACCGAGGCCGTCGGCCTTGCCCTGGCTGACCGCCGGGTTGAAGTACACCCGGTCCCGCTCGTCGTTCTGTGCCTGCTTGAACGCCGAGTCCGACGCGGCGGTCGCCCAGTCCCTGGTGAAGTTCGGGTCGAGGCCGTCGTGCGAATCCGTGCCGTCCACGTCCCGCAGTGCGGGCAGGTACTTCGCAAGGACGTTGCCCGGCTTGCGCTGGGTGTAGAGCTCGACGAGGTCGAGCATGTCGCCGGTGCCGGAGCAGAATCCGATGATGCCCGCGGTGTAGCCGCGGCCGTCGCCGATGTCCTCGATGTACTTGTACTGGGCCTTCCAGTCCAGGGTGGAGTTCTCCGCGCTGGAGACCAGCTGCATGGCGATCTCCTTCTTCGCCGGATCATCGAGCCCGGTCGCGGCGGCCACCTGTCCGGCGGCGGCCGTTTCCTGATGGACCGCCGGATGCGTGGGGGCACCGGCATAGGCAGTGGCGGGGATGGCCGTGAATGCTACCCCGAGCGCGACCAGCGCGAGCCGGACGGGGCGGGTGTTTCGACGTGCGGTGCGCTTATGGGGAGCGTGCACCAGTCCTCCAAAGGGAGTTCGTCGCTTGACTGTTCTGTTAGGAAGCTTTCCTATCAGAGTCGAGCGCGGATCGTACACCCCTTCGACACAGGTGAGTTGAGCTCCGCGTGCGCCCGTCGTTCCTTGGTCTACGGACCGTCGATGCGGTAGCTGTCGCCGTACACCTTCCACCGCAGAGGTGGCTCCAGCTGGAATGCGCCCTCACGGACGAAGACCCGTTGAGCCGTCTCGATGCGGCTGGTGTCGGAGTGCGACGGCTCCTTGCGGATCGCGGTGACACGGGCGTCGAGGAAGGCGTTCAGGTACGTCTTCTCGTCACCGCCCTGCGAAGGCGGTTCGGCCACGGCGAGAGCCTCGCGGCGCATCGCACGGAATCCGACCGTGCCTCCCGAGTCGGCGGCCCCGTGCATCACATAGGCGTCGTAGTAAATGAACTGTCCCAGAGCGCCCAGCCCGTCGTCCTTGGCCCGGCGCACCGCCGGATCGAAGTACGAGTGGTCCCGCTCGGCGTCCTGCGCCGACCGGAACGCGGCGTCGGCCGCCGCCTTCGCCCACGCGTCGGTGAACGGGCGGCCGAGACCGTCGTGCGCATCGCTGCCCTTGACCGCTCGCAGAGCGGGCAGGAACCGTTCCAGCGGATTGCCGGGGCGGGACGCCGCATACCGCTCGACGACCTTCAGCAGGTCGCCGGTGCCGGAGCAGAATCCGATGATGCCTGCGGTGTAGCCGCGGCCGTCGCCGATGTCCTCGATGTACTTGTACTGGGCCTTCCAGTCCAGGGTGGAGTTCTCCGCGCTGGAGACCAGCTGCATGGCGATCTCCTTCTTCGCCGGATCGTCGAGCCCGGGCCCCGCGGGGCCGCTTCCGGAACCGGCCCCGGTCGCGGAGCATCCGGACAGCACGACGAGAGCCGTCACAAGAGCCGTCACAAGAGCCGTCACAAGAGCCGTGACGGGGGCCCTGGCGGGGGCGAGGCGGGAACGCGGAACGAACTTCACTTCGCCAGCCTGCCAGGCGCGGAGAAGGATCTTGGTCCATTCGGCTGTAGCGTCAGGGGTCGGCAACTGGTCGCGGGGGAGCGTGCATAAGGTCGGTTTAGCTCGATCGTGTGATGGTCGGCTGGTCGGCTGGTGGGCTTGCGGCGCCGTGCGGGGGCCGGGGTAGCGTTGCTGTGCGATCTGGGACACCGGGTACGGTGCCAGTGTGCGGGGCCCCTGCTCCACCGGAGAGATGGTTCAGGGCCTCCCCGCCGCCTCTGGCCGCACCCACATGGCCAGGTCGCATAGGGAACTGGCCTCCCGGGATCGGACCACGCACGGGATGCGTGTCGCCGCCTCGGGGTCGAGTACGCCGGGGACCAGTGCGTCCAGGACCGTTCGGGGCGTGCCAGCGCGCGGACTCACTCCCGCTCACTGCTGAGGAACGGTATGGAAGATCAGTCTGTTGTGGATGTCGGTGATGTGCGGCTGGCGTACCGGACCTGGGGTGACCCGTTCGGCTCGCCCGTCGTGCTGCTGCACGGCCTCGGCGGTTCCGCCGCGAGCTGGGAAGCGGTCGGGAGCCTGCTCGGTGAGGAATGGCGGGTGTACGCCCTCGATCTGCGCGGGCACGGGGAGAGCGACTGGCCCGACGAGTACTCCTTCGAGCTGATGCGGGACGACGTCCTCGGCTTCCTCGACGAGTGCGAGCTGGACCGCGTCGGCCTGGTGGGCCACTCCATGGGCGGCGTCGTCGCCCACCTGCTCGCCCAGGAGCACGCGGACCGGGTGGAGCGGCTGGTGCTGGTGGAGACCCCGCCGCCGTTCCCCAGTGCGCCGAGGCCCGCCGCGGAGCCCGAAGGGCCGGTCGACTACGACTGGAACGTCGTCGCACCCATCCGGGCCCGGATCGCCGACCCCGACCCGCAGTGGGCGGACGGTCTCGGCGAGATCGTCGCACCCACGCTGATGATCGCCGGCGGCCCGGAGAGCACCATGCCGCAGGGCCGGCTGGCCGACATGGCCTCCCTGATCCCGGACTGCCGGCTGATCACACTCGGCGGCGGCCACGCGGTCCACGAGACCCATGCGGACCAGGTCGCCCAGCAGATCACGGAGTTCTTCACCAGCTGACTCCGGCAGCCGGCTGAACCCCGCGGCCGCGGGGCCCGCCGCTCGGCCCAGCAGGGGCGCGGCGTGGCGGATCACCGGTGCCGCGGAGGAAGCGGTGCCTCTGCTCGCCGGAGTACTCGCGGAGGCCGGACCGGCCTGGACGGCGCTGGACGTTCATCCGTGCCGCGCGCGCGGCGCCCCTCTTCGGAGATGCGGCCCGCCCGCTGGTCCCCGCACTGGAGAGCCTACGGACGGACCGGCAACAGGTCCCGGCCGCCGTACTCGCCCTGCACGCGGTCGCGCCTGATTCGACGCCGGACGCGTCAGCCGCCCGGCTGCCAGTCCGGGCGGCGGCCGCTCATCGCGACCGCCCGGTCGAGGAGGGGCGCGTCCGCCGGTACCGGGACCGGCGGCCCGAAGAGCTGTCCAGGCCGGGGGCTGTCGTCCCTCGGCGTCATCATGGACAGGGAGACCCGCAGGCTCGTCTCGTCCGCCTCGTACTTCTGGCCGGTCGACCTGGCCAGGTCCCAGCCGTGGATCACCAGCTCGTTCAGAGCGACCATCGCGGCCACCTCACCCGGCAGATCCACGCCACCCGCCCTGGTCATTCCCTGCCGGGCGGCGGGGTCGCGCCAGGCGGCCACCAGCTCGTCCAGCAGGGGCGGCAGTGCCTCGCGCCAGCCGTCCGGCAGGACCGGAAGCGCGGAGTCCGGAGAGGTGTCGGTCGTCGGTCCGAGGTCCTTGCGGCCCGCGTCGCGGAAGGCCGTGGTCAGCCCGACCAGGTGGGCGAGCAGCTCCCGTACCGCATAGTCGGGACAGGGCGTCGGGCCGGTCAGAGAGCGGTCGTCGATGCCGTCGAGCAGTCCGGCGATCTGCCGTGCCGCAGGTTCCAGATCGAGTGCGGGCGATGTTCCGTTCTGTGTATCCATACTTCTCAGACCGCCGCGGCGGCCGGAACTCATCGCTCTGCGCACAACACATCCGCACCGCAGACCGGCACATTGCGGAAGGCACCGCTCCACGCTCTTGTCCGGGACCCGTCAGCCGTGTCATACAGGTCCAGACCATTGCTGCCGGACGGAAGGCAAGACTGTGCAACGCCCCCACGCACACGCCGCTTTGGCCACCTCCGCCGCCCTGTTCCTCGCCACGCTCACCGCATGCGGCGGTACTGCCGACGCCGCCGACACGCAGAAACCGACCGCCCCCGGCGAGGTGACGGCGCAGGCGAGCAGCGCCACCTCCGTCCATGTCATGTGGGACCCGGCCTCCGACAACAAGGCGATCACCGGCTATCAGGTGTACCGCAAGGGCACGCAGGTCAAGTCCATCGCGGCGGCCCGGCAGATGATCGACATCGACGGGCTGACCCCCTCCACCGCCTACACCTTCACCGTCCGGGCCCGGGACGCCGCCGGGAACCTCTCCGCGCCGAGCGAGGCCGTCGCCGTCACCACGCCCGCGCGGACACCCGCCGACCACGAGCCGCCGACCCGCCCGGTCGGGCTGCGCGGCGCGGCGGACGGCAGCCGAGCGGCAACCCTGTCCTGGGGCGGCTCGACGGACGACGTGGGTGTCACCTCGTACGACATCTACCAGGAGGACTCCCGCATCCACAGCGTGCCCGGCACGCAGACCACGGCCCGCCTGACCGGACTGCGCCCCGGCACCGTCTATACCTTCACCGTCCGGGCCCGGGACGCCGCGGACACGTCCTCGCCGGACAGCAACGCCCTCGACCTCACCACTGCCTCCGCCCCGGGCGCGCCGGCCAGTACCGCCCCCACCGATCTGCGGATCACGACCAGGGCCCAGGGCAAGGAGTACGCCATCGACCTGGACTGGAAGCAGCCCGACGCCGGCGGTGAGATTCCCGCGTACCAGCTCTTCCTCGACGGCCGGCTCACCACCACGATCGTGTGGGGCGGCAAGCCGCCCGCGGGCCGGGCGAGCTACCGGCTCACCGTCGGTGACCCGCGCGGGACCCGCTACTCGATGAAGATCCGCGCAAAATTGCCGGACGGGAAGTGGGGTGACTTCTCCGCCCGGCGCGCGGTCGTCCTCGGCGGCTGACACGAGACCGTGCCGACCGGCGGCATGGCGTGCGGGGAGTCGCACCGTATGGTCCATTGATCCCGGAGACCTCATGGCTGAGCAGGATGAGGAAGAGGGATTGAATGATGGCGATGGACCTGGGCTCCCGCGTCGACACGCTGATGGACGGACTCCGGACGGATCTGGAGCGGCTGACGGCCATCCCGTCGGTCTCCTTCCCCGGATTCCCGCCGGAGCCCCTGCAGGAGGCCCACGACCTGCTCGTGGACCTCCTGCGCGACGCGGGTGTCGAGCGCATCGACCGGCTCGACCTCCCCGGCACCGCGCCGGTCATCGTCGCCGAGGTACCGCCGCCGTCCCCGGACGCCCCGACCGTGCTGCTCTACGGCCACTACGACGTCCAGCCGCCCGGTGACGAGAGTCTGTGGCGGTCGCCTCCCTTCGAGCCCACGCCCGTCGACGGGGGGCTCGGGATGCGCGCCCGCGGCATCGCCGACGACAAGGCGAACATCATCGTCCACCTCGGCGTACTGCGAGCCTACGAGGGGAAGCCGCCGGTCGGCCTCAAGATCGTCCTGGAGGGGCAGGAGGAGTACGGGAGCGGATTCGAGGACTACCCGCCGACCGACCCCGACCGCTTCGCCTGCGATGCCATGGTCATCGCCGACACGGGCAACATCCGGCCCGGCAGCCCCACCCTCACCGCCGGTCTGCGTGGCGCCTCGGAGGTCTTCGTTGAGGTGCGGACCCTCGACGAACCCCGCCACAGCGGCGAGTTCGGCGGCGCCGCCCCCGACGCCCTGCTCGTCCTGCTCACGGCTCTCGGCACCCTCCACGACGTGCACGGCGATGTCGCCGTCGAGGGGCTGCGCCGCGAGGAGTGGACCGGCACCGCCTATACGCAGGAGGAGTTCCGCTCCCTTGCCGGGGTCCGGGACGGCCTGCCGCTGATGGGTTCGGGCAGCCTCGGCGAGCGGCTGTGGAGCGGCCCGGCGATCACCGTCATCGGTATCGATGCCCCGGACGTCGACCACGCCGCGTCCGCGGTCGTCCCGTACGCCAGGGCCAAGCTGAACCTCCGCTTCCACCCGCAGCAGGACCCGGACGAGGCGCAGGGCCTGTTGGTCACCCATTTGCAGTCAATGCGCCCGTTCGGAATCCCGCTCACCGTCACCTCGGGCGACACCGGACCCGGATTCGAGCCCGCCACCGATGGCCCGGCCTACCGGGCAGCCCGCACCGCGTTGCGCGAGGGCTGGGGCAAGGACCCCGAATTCGTCGCCAGCGGCGGCTCGATCCCGCTGGTCAACGGCCTGTCCAAGGCGGTGCCGGGCGCCGAGGTGCTGCTCTTCGGCGCCCAGGACAGCATGTGCAATCTGCACGCCCCGAACGAACGCGTGCTGTTCTCGGAGCTGCGCTCTGCGGTCATCGCCGAGGCCGCATTCCTGCGGGAGTACGCGGAGGCGTACCGCGCGGGGAGCGATGCATGAGCACGGCGGACACCTAGGCCGCGCCGAAGTCCCCAGCGTGCTGACGAGCGAGGATGATCCCGCTGGTCACGCATGCAGGGCACGGCCACCCAAGCCCCCGCCCACAGCGGCCCGCTGCCACCAGACATCCAGCGCCGACGGGTTCATCGAGCCCCGCTCCGGGGTGGTCTCCACCAGGGCGTGCCCCGGTCGCCGCCCCAGCTCCACCGTGGCCCGGCCGACCGCGATGCGCTCGGAGTCGTACGTATGGAGCGCCTCGGCCCAGTCGGACGCGGACCTGAGCGCCGACTCCAGTGCCGTCGCGTCCTGGAGCGCCTTGACCGCGCCCGCACCGGTGTGCGGGCGGGCCACGGTCGCCGCGTCGCCGGTCAGCAGGAGCCGGCCGGTGGCGTAACGCGGCGCCGTGAAGTCGTACAACGGCTGGACGAACAGCTCGCCCGGCTCGGTCAGTGCGACCAGCGCACCCCAGTACGGTGGCAGCAATTCTGCGGCGATCCGGGCGAGATGGGTGTGCAGGGCGTCGGTGAGCGTGCCGGGCGGCAGACTCACCGGAGTCTCCAGCGACAGATCGAGATCCGGGGGAGGAGCGGTGTAGAGCACCCAGTTCACGCGGTGGCCGCCGGCGGAGTCCGGGATGCGGTAGATGATCACGTGGCCGCCGGGGAAGACGACGTACGCACACTCCTCGACGTCCCACAGGCGCTGATCGGAGGCGGTCATCCTGGATGCGGGGAAGGCGCCGCGCCAGGCGAGGTAGCCGGCGAACTCGGGGCGCAGCGCGGCGACGGGCTCGGCGCAGACCTCGCTGCAGACCTCGGTGCGGATGAGGGAGCGGTAGCCGTCCGCGCCGACGGCGAGGTCGAAGGGCTCGCGGCGCCGGCGTCCTTCGCGGTCCGTGGTATGTAACTCGACTGCGTCCGGGCCGTGTTGTAATGCCCCGACGGTGGTGCCGGTACGGAACTCGACCGCGTCCGGGACCCGCGCCCGAAGCTCGTGCCAGAGCGGGCCCCAGTTGTACGTGCGGAACGGGAAGGGCATCTCGCCGATCCGTCGCCCGACGGCCGGACCGCGCGTGTCGCGCACGTACCAGCGGCGGCGCTCCAACTGGATCCAGGGCATCCGGGCGTCCAGATATCCGGCCGACTCCAGCTCGTCGTAGCGGTCGTCGTGTACTGCCAGTCCGACGCCCCGCTCCGCCGGCCGGCCCGGTGCGCGTTCCAGGACCACGACTTCGTCGGTGCCGCCACGATGTAAGGCCAGCGCGGCGGCGCACCCGGCGACGCTGCCGCCCACGACGGCGACCCGTCCTCCACACATCTGATTCTCCTCGGGGTGCGATGTGCCCTGTCGGGCCGTCAGTCTTGCACCGCACCCCATGGCGACCGGGGATCAGATCCCCCTCAGCGCGCTCTCGGCGGAGGCCGGACAGCGCTTCGCCCCCGGTGCTGTGCGGTACCGGGGGCGAAGGCGCGAAGGGATCGGCGAGGCTCAGACCAGCTGCTCGTACGCCGGCAGCGTCAGGAAGTCCGCGTAGTCCTGGTCCAGCGACACCTGCAGGAGCAGGTCGTGGGCCTGCTGCCACTTGCCGGACGTGAACGCCTCTTCGCCGGTCTCCGCTCGGATCGCGGCGAGTTCCTCGGCCGCGACCTTGCGGGCCAGGTCCGCCGTGGCGTGTTCGCCGTTCTCGAAGACCACGTCCGCGTTGATCCACTGCCAGATCTGCGAGCGGGAGATCTCCGCGGTGGCGGCGTCCTCCATCAGGTTGAAGATGGCGACCGCGCCCATTCCGCGCAGCCACGCCTCGATGTAGCGGATGCCGACCGCAACGGCGTTGCGCAGGCCGTCGTACGTGGGCTTGGCGTCCAGGGTGTCGATCGCGATCAGGTCGCCGGCCGCCACGGAGACGTCCTCGCGCAGGCGGTCCTTCTGGTTCGGCTTCTCGCCGAGGACCGCGTCGAACGAGGCCATCGCGATCGGGACGAGATCCGGGTGGGCGACCCAGGAGCCGTCGAAGCCGTCGTTCGCCTCGCGGTCCTTGTCCGCCTTGACCTTCTCGAAGGCGACCTTGTTGACCTCGGCGTCACGGCGCGACGGGATGAACGCCGCCATGCCGCCGATCGCGTGCGCACCGCGCTTGTGGCAGGTGCGGACGAGGAGTTCGGTGTACGCACGCATGAACGGGGCGGTCATCGTCACGGCGTTGCGGTCCGGCAGGACGAACTTCGATCCGCCGTCGCGGAAGTTCTTGACGATGGAGAAGAGGTAGTCCCAGCGGCCCGCGTTCAGCCCGGAGGCGTGGTCGCGGAGCTCGTACAGGATCTCCTCCATCTCGTACGCGGCGGTGATCGTCTCGATCAGGACGGTCGCGCGAACGGTGCCCTGCGGGATGCCGACGTAGTCCTGGGCGAAGACGAAGATGTCGTTCCAGAGCCGGGCCTCCAGATGCGACTCCGTCTTCGGGAGGTAGAAGTACGGGCCCTTGCCGAGGTCGATCAGACGCTGGGCGTTGTGGAAGAAGTAGAGGCCGAAGTCGACCAGCGCACCGGGCACCGGGGTGCCGTCGACCTGGATGTGACGCTCATTCAGGTGCCAGCCGCGGGGTCGGGTGACGACCGTGGCGAGTTCGTCGGCGGGCTTCAGCGCGTAGGACTTGCCCGACCCGGGGTCGGTGAAGTCGATGCGGCGCTCGTAGGCGTCGATCAGGTTGAGCTGGCCGAGGATGACGTTCTCCCACGTGGGGGCGGACGCGTCCTCGAAGTCGGCGAGCCAGACCTTGGCGCCCGAGTTCAGGGCGTTGATGGTCATTTTGCGGTCGGTCGGACCGGTGATCTCCACCCGGCGGTCGTTCAGCGCGGCCGGGGCCGGTGCGACCTTCCAGGAGTCGTCCGCACGGATCGCTGCCGTCTCGGGCAGGAAGTCCAGCGTGGAGGTGCGGGCGATCTCGGCGCGGCGCTCGCCGCGGCGGGCGAGCAGCTCGTCACGGCGGGGCGTGAACTGCCGGTGCAGCTCGGCCACGAACGCGAGGGCCGCGTCGGTCAGGACCTCGTCCTGCCGGGGCAGGGGCTCGGCAACGACGATGGCCAGCGGGGACGGCGCTGGTGCGGACATGAGCTGTCACTCCTTCAGCGGGTGGTGCGGGCGGAGCCTCTACGGCCGCCGGGTCGCCAGAAATGGCACGACGTGCCAGGGCCCGGTGACGCGGACACGGGCGCCGTCCGGGGGTACAAAGCGCTTCTGACCAGTGGATAGTAGTTTTCTCATGGTGGAAGTTCAATGGTTTGTTGATGTCGAGATTCTCCGGGTCGACAGAAGTGGGGCGGGGCCGGCGCGGCGTGCCGGCGCGCGCAGCCCACTCACTCGAGGTGCGTCAGGTCCTCCACCGTGTCGATGTCGTAGGCCTCCGCCACATCGGAACACTCGACGAGCGTGATCGCATCGCGGTGCGCCCGCAGGTACGCCCGGGCGCCCTGGTCGCCCACCGCGCCCGCCGCGACATCCGCCCACCGTTCGGCCCCGAACAGCACCGGATGGCCGCGCTCCCCGTCGTACGAGGCCGCCGCCAGACTCGCCCGGGAGCGATACGCCGACCGCACCCGTGCCACTGCCTGCGCACTGATGCCGGGCTGGTCGACCAGCAGGACGAGCGCCGCATCCGCCCCCGTGCCGGCGAGCGCCCCCAGACCCGCCCGCAGCGACGAACCCATCCCTTCCGGCCACTGTGGATTGACGGTCACCATGCAGCCGGAGAGGTCGGCCCGTGTCCGCACCTTCTCCGCCGCGGCGCCGAGCACCACGTGGACGGGGCCGCAGCCGCCGTTCCGCAGCGTGCGCAGCGCATGTTCGACGAGCGGCCGGCCGCGGTGTTCCAGCAGGGCTTTCGGCCGGCCGCCGAGCCGGCGGCCGCCGCCCGCGGCGAGCAGCAGACCGGCGATCACCGGCTGCTGTCCCCCGTCGGAGGGACCGGACGATTGCGGAGCGCCGGAAGTGGACAGGGTGTGGGGTGTATGAGCCATGAGGCCCTGAATACCTCACCGCACCGGTGATCTCCTACCGGACCGGCCAGTACGCTGCGTCCCCTGGTGGTCACCCTGAATTCTGTCCGTGGAGTGGCGCACAGCACCTTTCATGGCGTTAACTTGCGCACACCCCCGGGCACTTGACCACGGCTCGGGACGTGGTCGAAACACCGGCACAAGGATGTGCGAGGGGGAGTGCTTTGTTGCGAAGCGTGGGGCAGACGCGGGTGACCAGCAGTGGTGAGGACCCAAGGGTGACGGAGCTGCGTACAGCCGTCTCCCGGCTCCGCCGCGAGCTGGCCGGGCATCCCGCGGAGTTCCCTGACCGGGGTATCGCCGAGGACGAGCTGGCCGCGCTGGACGCGATGGCCGTCACCGGTGTGCCCGAGATCCCGCGGCTGCGCCGCTCACTGCTGCTGATCGCGGGGGCGGTCGGCTCGGTCAGCGCACTGGCATCCGCACTCAGGGACGTACGCATCGCCGTGGACCTCTTCGGCGAGCCGCCGCGCCGCTGACGTCATGGAGGGGGCGCGCCGGACGTCTCCCGGGCACCGTCGTGTCCGCGTTGCCTCAGCCGGTGGGACCGCTGCTGGCCAGCGCCTGCGACAGCTCCTTCGCGACCTGCTGCAGGATCGGCACGATCCGCTCCGTCGCCGCCTCCGTGACCCGTCCCGCCGGGCCCGAGATCGAGATCGCCGCCGAGGTGGGGGAGTTCGGTACGGAGACCGCCAGGCAGCGGACCCCTATCTCCTGCTCGTTGTCGTCCACCGCGTATCCCGCGCGGCGGACCTGCTCCAGCGCGTCCAGGAAGCCGTCCGGGGTGGTGATCGTCTTCTCGGTGGCGGCCGGCATTCCGGTGCGGGCCAGCAGCGCCCGTACCTCATCCGGCGGGGTGTGCGAGAGGAGAGCCTTGCCCACCCCCGTGGAGTGGGGGAGCACCCGCCGGCCCACCTCGGTGAACATCCGCATCGAGTGCTTCGACGGCACCTGTGCGACGTACACGACCTCGTCGCCGTCGAGCAGTGCCATGTTCGCGGTCTCGCCGGTCTCCTCGACCAGCCGCGCCAGATACGGTCGGGCCCAGGTCCCGAGCAGCCGGGACGCGGACTCGCCGAGCCGGATCAGGCGCGGGCCGAGCGCATAGCGCCGGTTGGGCTGCTGGCGCACGTAGCCGCAGACGACCAGGGTGCGCATCAGTCGGTGAATGGTGGGCAGCGGGAGTCCGCTGCTCGCGGAGAGTTCGCTCAGCCCGACCTCGCCCCCGGCGTCGGCCATCCGCTCCAGCAGATCGAAGGCGCGCTCAAGTGACTGCACGCCGCCGCTGGAACCGGCGGGCTTGGAGTCGGATGTGCTGGCGTGGGACGGCGGCACGTCAACGGTCCTTTCGAGGCGGAAGGGCAAGGCAGCAGCCTACCGGGAGGTTCCCGATCGGCCCACTGCTCCGGCACGGCGTCCTGGCCGGTCAGGGCCTGTTTGTCCGGGTGTCCGCGATCCACGGGACGGTTCTGCGAAGCCGTACCTGGCCCATGCTACGTTCCGCTCTCCGAAATTACCCTTTTACTTTGTGGAAATCTCCAGTCACCCATGTGAGTGGTCGGCTTGCCGTCCGGCGGGGGAAGGTGGGGTCTTGACGGGCTGGAATCCCACGTGAAGACTCCTTCAACAGTTCGTTGAATTTCTTCGGCGACCTCAGGCCGCCGAGAGGCCGGAAGTGAGGAGCACGGGTGTCCGGTGCGGACGTGACCCTGGTAATGCGCTCGACGCGCGTCGTCACCCCCGAGGGGACGCGCCCCGCAGCGGTGGCGGTCGCCGGCGGGACGATCGACGCCGTCCTGGCGTACGACACCGAGGTGCCGGCCGGCGTCCGGCTGGAGGACTTCGGCGACGACGTCCTGCTGCCCGGCCTCGTCGACACCCATGTCCATGTGAACGACCCCGGCCGCACCGAGTGGGAAGGCTTCTGGACCGCCACCCGCGCCGCCGCGGCGGGCGGCATCACCACCCTGCTCGACATGCCGCTCAACTCCCTCCCGCCGACCACCACCGTCGACCATCTGCGGACCAAGCGGCAGGTGGCAGCCACCAAGGCGCACGTGGACACCGGATTCTGGGGCGGTGCCGTCCCGACCAACGTCAAGGATCTGCGGCCGCTGTACGAGGCCGGGGTCTTCGGCTTCAAGTGCTTCCTGTCGCCCTCCGGCGTCGAGGAGTTCCCCGAGCTCGACCAGGAGCAGCTGGCCCGTTCCATGGCCGAGATCGCCGGCTTCGGCGGGCTGCTGATCGTGCACGCCGAGGACCCGCGCCATCTGGCCGCCGCGCCGCAGCGCAGCGGACCCGCGTACGCCGACTTCCTGGCCTCCCGGCCGCGCGACGCCGAGAACACCGCCATCGAGGGGCTCATCGCTCATGCCGGCCGGCTCAACGCGCGCGTCCATGTCCTGCATCTGTCGTCCGGCGACGCGCTGCCGCTGATCGCCGCCGCCAAACGCGACGGCGTACGCGTCACCGTCGAGTCCTGCCCGCACTTCCTCACCCTCACCGCCGAGGAAGTCCCGGACGGGGCAACGGAGTTCAAGTGCTGCCCGCCGATCCGTGAAGCCGCCAACCAGGACGCGCTCTGGGCCGGGCTCGCCGACGGCACGATCGACTGCATCGTCTCCGACCACTCGCCCTGCACCACCGACCTCAAGACGCCGGACTTCGCCTCCGCCTGGGGCGGCATCTCCTCCCTCCAGCTCGGTCTGCCCGCCATCTGGACCGAGGCACGCCGGCGCGGCCACTCGCTCGACGATGTGGCCCGCTGGATGTCCGCGGCCCCCGCAGCGCTGGCCGGACTGACCCGCAAGGGTGCCATCGAGCCCGGCCGCGACGCCGACTTCGCGGTCCTCGCCCCCGACGAGACCTTCACCGTCGACCCGGCCGAGCTGTTCCACCGCAACCAGGTCACCGCCTACGCCGGCCGGACCCTGCACGGCGTGGTGAAGTCGACCTGGCTGCGCGGCCGGCGCATCGCGGCGGACGGCCTCCTCATCGAACCCACCGGCCGCCTCCTCGAAAGGAACCACTGACCATGACGGCGACAGCGCACTTCACCGGCGACGCCGACCCGTACGGCGGCGGCGACCCGTACGCCGACTACCGCACCGCCGACTTCCCCTTCACCCACCTCGTCGACCTCGCCGACCGGCGGCTCGGCGCGGGCGTGATCGCCGCCAACGACGAGTTCTTCGCCGAGCGCGAGAACCTGCTGAAGCCCGGGCCCGCCGAGTTCGACCCGGAGCACTTCGGACACAAGGGCAAGATCATGGACGGCTGGGAGACGCGCCGCCGCCGCGGCGTCAGCGCCGCGCAGCCGCACCCCGGGGACGAGGACCACGACTGGGCGCTGGTACGGCTCGGCGCACCCGGCGTCGTACGCGGCATCGTCGTCGACACCGCCCACTTCCGCGGCAACTACCCGCAGGCCGTCTCCGTCGAGGCGGTCTTCGTCCCTGGCTCCCCTTCGCCCGGGGAACTCCTCGCGCCGGACGTGAAGTGGACAACACTCGTACGCCGTACGGCCGTTGGCGGACACGCGGCCAACGGGTTCGCGATCGACGTAGAACAGCGCGTCACCCATCTGCGGGTCAACCAGCACCCCGACGGCGGGATCGCCCGTCTCCGGGTCCACGGAGAGGTCGTCCCCGACCCCGCCTGGCTGGCCGCGCTGTCCACCTTCGACCTCGCGGCGCTGGAGAACGGCGGTCAGGTCGAGGACGCCTCCGACCGCTTCTACTCCCCGGCCACCAACACGATCCAGCCCGGCCGCTCCCGGCAGATGGACGACGGCTGGGAGACCCGTCGTCGGCGCGACAAGGGCAACGACTGGATCCGCTACCGGCTCGCCGAGCAGTCGGAGATCCGGGCCGTCGAGATCGACACCGCCTGCCTGAAGGGCAACTCGGCGGGCTGGGCGGGCCTTTCGGTGCGGGACGGCGAGAGCGGCGACGCGGACGCCGGTGACGGCACCGGCGGGGAGTGGACCGAGCTCCTGCCCCGGACCCGGCTGCAGCCCGACACGAACCACCGCTTCGTCCTGCCGGAAGCCGTACGCGCCACCCATGTCCGGCTCGACATCTTCCCCGACGGCGGCATCTCGCGGCTGCGGCTGTTCGGCTCGCTGACAGCTGAGGGCGCGACGCGACTGGCCACCCGCCACCACGAGCTGGGGGGCTGACGAGGACGGGTGACTCCGGTTCCTTCCTGGTGTGCCCGATGCGCCCTGATCCAGGGCCTATGGGAGGCTGGACAGGTCGCATGTCCCGAGCAGGAGTCGAGTCGCCATGATCTTCATCGCCGTCAAGTTCACCGTCCGCAGCGCCGAGCGCGACAACTGGCTTCCGGCCGTCGAGCCCTTCACCCTCGCCACTCGCCAGGAACCGGGCAATGTGTTCTTCGAGTGGTCGTACAGCGTCGAGAATCCGGACCAGTTCGTGCTCCTGGAGGCCTTCGCGTCCCCCGAGGCGGGCGAGGCGCATGTGAAGTCCGAGCACTTCGCGGCGGCCATGGACCTGATGGCGGGCCTCATTGCCCGGACCCCGGAGATCATCAACGTCGAGGTCCCGGGCGACGGTTGGTCCCCGATGGCGGAGCTCACGCCCCGCGGTGAGTGACCCAGGACGGTGAGCTCCGACCGGTGGTCCGCGAAAGTGCGCTCCGACGCGTGAACTCCGACCGGTGAGCCGCTGCCGGTCAGAACTCCTCGTGGGTCTCGGGGTCCCTGCCGAACCGCCGCCGCGGACCGGCGGAGATCCTGGCCAGTTCGTCCGGCGTCAGCTCGAAGCCGAACAGATCCAGATTCTCGCGCTGCCGCCCCGGATCGGCGGACTTCGGGATCGGCACCGCCCCCAGTTGGGTGTGCCAGCGCAGCACGGCCTGACCGGGTGTCACACCGTGCGCCGCGGCAACGGCTACAAGCTCCGGGTCCGCCAGCAGCCGGTGCCCGCGGCCCAGCGGGCTCCAGCTCTCCGTGACGATGCCCTTCGCGTTGTGCACGGCCCGCAGTTCCTCCTGCGGGAAGCGTGGATGCATCTCGATCTGGTTGACGGCGGGCAGCACCCCGGTCTCCTGCTCCAGCCGGTCGAGATGGGCCGCGGTGAAGTTGGAGACGCCGATCGAGCGCACCAGGCCCTCCTCCCGGAGCCGGATCATGGCCTTCCAGGTGTCGACGTACAGATCGACCCGGGGCAGCGGCCAGTGGATGAGATACAGGTCCACGTAGTCGAGCCCGAGATTGCGCCGGGACTCCTCGAACGACGCCAGCGTCATCTCGTAACCGTGGTGACGGCCCGGGACCTTGGTGGTGACGAAGATGTCCTCCCGTGGCACACCGCTGCGGGCGATTCCGCGTCCGGTACCGGTCTCGTTGCGGTAGTTGAGCGCGGTGTCGACGAGCCGGTAGCCGAGGCCCAGGGCTCCGGCCACGGCCTGTTCGGCCGCGTCGTCGTCCATCGGCCAGGTGCCTAGCCCCACGGCGGGAATGGTGCGGCCGTCGTTGAGAGGGCGAGCCGGGGTCTCGGTCATGATCTCCCTTTACGTTCGGAAACCTTCCTGGCCAGGGTAGGACGGACGACGGTGGACCACCTGCCCGGCCGGTCACGGGCGGGAGGCCGACGCCCACGTGGAGCGCGGCCGATGACGCCGGTCGGGCGGATCGATAAGTTCCGGGCGGCAGCGGGGTCGGAAACAGGGCCGACCAGACGCCCGGCTACCCGACCGAGGTTCTGCGGGGCAAAATCCTGGCGCTCGTTCAAAAGGTGGTCGACCCTCGCCGGCTCACCGTGAGCGGAACGGGGCCGGTGCGGGGCCGGACGTTTCATCCCTCGTTCTGGGGTTCCTGAGCGTTGCGCCAGATGGTGAGGTCGAGGGTGATGTACTTGCTCGGATCGTTCTCGCGGGATGCACCGCGGTAGGTCGCCAGCGCGATGTGTCCGGCATCGCTCAGCACGCAGAGCTGCGAGCCGTTGCTGAGCTGGTCGAGGCTGATCGACTTGCTGTAGCGGGTCTCCGAGCGGCAGGTGTCCAGCGAACCCTTCTGCGCGTTGTTCAGCAGCACCAGCTTGCCGTTGCCTGTGCCGATCTCGTCGCTCTCCACCACGTTGATGCTTCTGGGCTGGAAGTACAGGTCAGCCTTGCTGGCGAAGGCCGACCCTTCACTGTCGGTCGGGCGCGGCGGGCTGTCGGCCAGCATCACGAAGTAGTTCTCGGTCACGTCGATGCCCTTGTACGTGACGGGCTTCGGGTCCGGCCGCTTGCTGCCCGAGACTTCACCGGAGCTGCCGGCACCGGGCGACTTGGAGTCGTCCTTGCCGGAGCCGTCCCCCAGGAGAGAGCTGACGACGGCGAGGCCGACGATCGCGGCCGCCACTGCCCCGGCGACGACCAGGCCGCGGTGTGTCCGCTTCGGCGGCGGAGGCGGCGGGCCCCAGGGCTGCGGCCCGCCGACGACCGGCGGCGGGGTGGGTGAGAAATGAGGTCCGGCCGGCGCCATGCCCGGCCTGCCCGGTGCGGTCCGGGTGGGCTCGGAGGCGGGACCGAAGCCGGGAGGCGCATACGGGGTGCCCCCACCGGGCGGCGGCACGTGCGGGGAGTATGCGGTGGGGGTCGGCGTGGCGGGCGGCGGAGTGCGGGCGGGCTCGGGGAGCTGTCGGCGCTCGGTGATGGACCCGGCCAGTGTCTGCGGCAGCCAGTCCTCGCCCTGCCGCAGCGGGTCGGGCGAGAGTTCATGACACTGCTCTATGACCTCGGTCAGGGCGGGCCTTGCGGCCGGGTCGCGGCTGAGGCACCGGGCCACCAGCGGCCGCAGCTCGGCGGGCAGCCGGCTGAGGTCGGGCTCCTCGTGCACGATCCGGTACAGCACCGCGTGGGAGGGGCCGTCGCCGTATGCGGGCGCCCCGATCGCGGCGTAGGCCACGATCTGACCAAGGGCGAAGATGTCGGTGGCGTGTGTGACGGTACCGGCCGCCGCCTGTTCGGGCGCCATGAAGGACGGGGTGCCCACGCTGACGCCCGTGCCGGTGAGGGCAGTGCTGTCGGCGGCGCGGGCGATGCCGAAGTCGATGACGCGCGGGCCGTCCGTGGAGAGCAGGACGTTGGCGGGCTTCAGGTCGCGGTGCACGATGCCCGCGGCGTGGATGACGTGCAGGGCCTCCGCGACTCCGACCGTCAGCAGGAGCACGGTGCGCAGCGGCAGTGCGCCGTACTGCGACACGGCGTGCGCGAGCGAGGGCCCGGGGACGTAGGCGGTGGCGAGCCAGGGCTGCGAACCTTCGGTGTCGAAGTCGATGACCGGCGCCGTATATAGGCCCTGCACCCGCTGGGCGGCGTGCACTTCCTGCTGGAAACGGCGCCGGAACTCGGGGTCCTCGCTGAACTCGGGCCGGATCACCTTCAGCGCGATGGGCCGCCCGCCGGGCGTGTACGACAGGTACACCTTGCCCATGCCACCCGCGCCCAGCGCCGCCGCCAAACGGTATCCGCCCACGACGGCCGGGTCGTCGTCCTTGAGCGGCTGGAAGGGACCTACCGAAGGTGCACCGCTCATGTCGAACCATCCTTGTTGACGGCAGTTCCGACTCCGCCATGCCCCGAGCCCACAGCGAGCCTATCGAAGTCCCTCGGCACACCATTCTCCCGGCGGCAACAGATGCGCTACAGAACGCCGTTGGGCCCCCGTACTCTCCGGCCGATCGGGTGACCGGCTGGGTGTCAGCAGGAGACACAAGACCAGGGGGGCGGGCTCGCCCGGCCGATGAGACAGGTGTTCCCGCAGCGGGACCCGCCCGGTAACGTGATCGTTCCGCGTGTGAGCCGGTGAGGTCTCCACATCGTTCCCGCTGTGGAGAATCAGGAGAACCAGGTGTCCGCCGTCGCCCTGCCCGCCCTCGCACCACCGCGCCGGGCCTGGCTCACCGATCTGCCCGTGCTGCTCGTCGCGGTCGTCTGGGGCGCCAGCTATCTCGCCGCCAAGGGCATCACCACGACATCCACCGTCGTCGCCGTCCTCGTCCTGCGCTTCGTCATCGTGCTGCCCGTCCTCGCCGTCGCCGGGTGGCGCAGGCTGCGGGCGCTCGGTGCGGCGCAGTGGCGCGGCGCCGGTCTGCTGGGGCTGGTCCTCAGCGGGATCTTCCTGGTGGAGACGTACGGCGTCGTGCACACCTCGGCGACCAACGCCGGGCTCATCATCAGCCTCACCATGATTTTCACGCCGCTCGCCGAGGCCGCGGTGACCCGGGTCCGGCCGCCCAGGACTTTTCTCGCCGCAGCCGCACTGTCCGTCGCCGGTGTGGTGCTGCTGACCCAGGGGGGCGGCTTCACCAGCCCGTCGGTGGGCGATCTGCTGATGCTGGTGGCCGCCCTCGCGCGCACCCTCCATGTGCTGCTGATGGCCCGCATCAAGTCCGTCCGGGCGGCGGACTCGCTGTCGCTGACCACTGTGCAGCTCGGCAGTGCGGTCGCCGTCTTCGCCGTGCTCGCCGCCGTGCCCGGCACCGGCGCATCGCCATGGACGGTGGCCGCGGGGTTCGGTGTCCGGGAATGGGGCGGGCTGCTGTTCCTCTCTGTCTTCTGCACGCTGTTCGCCTTCTTCGTCCAGATGTGGTCGGTACGCCGCACCTCGCCGTCCCGGGTCAGTCTGCTGCTCGGCACGGAACCGCTGTGGGCGGCCGCCGCGGGCATCGCGATCGGCGGCGAGCGGCTCTCCGCCCCCGGTGTACTGGGAGCAGCGCTCGTTCTCGCCGGAACCGGCTGGGGCCGCCGCGCGGCAACTCCCGCCGGTCCGTGAGCCGGCTACTCCTTGAGCCGGTCCGCTGCCACCATCACAGCGGCGCCCGTCATCACCAGCACGATGTTGACGAACACCACGTACCCACCGAGGAAGTCCAGTCTCCGCACCACCGCCCAGAGCCGGAACCAGCCCGTCCATTCGTGGAGCAGCCCGGCGACACCCTGGATGAAGACGATGAACCCGACCGACTCGCAGAGTTTCTTCATCCCGCGAGCCTCGCGCGCACGGTCCCACCGCCGCGTCGGCCACAGGTCTGCCCCGCTGCTACCTAAGTCTCCGGTCCGGTGCTACCGAAGGCTCCCGTCCGGCGACTTCGGTGGCTTCCCGCTCCCGTACGGCCGGTACGAGCGCGCCGGCTGAGTAGTTTTGTCGATATGACGCGCACGGAGTACCGCTGGCTGCTGCCCTCGGCGATGGCCGATCCCGAGCTACCCGGTGACCAGGGCCGCAGGGCGCGCCGCACGGTACGGGACTGGGTCGTCGACATCACGGCCTTCCTCTGCGCGGCGGCGATCGGACTGGCGGTGGCCGGCGCCATCGACGCCGACCGCACCACTCCCGACGGCGTCGTCCTCATCGACTCGCTGATCGGCGCCGCGGCCTGCTGTGCCCTGTGGACACGTCGGCGGTGGCCGGTCGGCCTCGCTGTGGCCCTGACCCTGCTCAGCACCGTGGAACCGGTCGCCGCCGGGGCCCTGCTCGTGGCGCTGTTCAGCGTGGCGGTGCACCGGCCGTTCAGACCGGTGGCGGTCGTCGGCGCGCTCGCACTGGCCGTCGCGCCCGTACAGCCGTATCTGCGTCCGGACCCGGGTACCTCGTTCGTCGCGTCCACGGTCATCGGCGTGCTGCTGGTTCTGCTGGTGCTGAGCTGGGGGATGGTCGTACGGTCCAGACGCCAGCTCGTCGTGACGCTGCGCGAGCGTGCCCGCCGGGCCGAGGCGGAGGCCGGACTCCGGGCCGAGCAGGCGCAGCGGCTGGCCCGCGAGGCCATCGCCCGCGAGATGCACGATGTGCTCGCCCATCGGCTGACCCTCCTCAGCGTCCATGCGGGCGCCCTCGAATTCCGCCCCGACGCGCCACCGGCCGAGGTCGGCCGGGCCGCCGGGGTCATCCGGGACAGCGCGCACGAGGCGCTCCAGGACCTCCGCGAGATCATCGGCGTCCTCCGCAGTCCCGGCGACGGCGACGGCGGGGACGGCAACCGGCCGCAGCCCACCCTCGCCACCCTGGAAGCCCTGATTGCCGAGTCCCGCCTGGCCGGGATGAGGGTCACCCTCGACAGCCGCGTCGCCGACCCGGCCACCGCCCCCGCCGCCACCGGCCGCACCGTGTACCGCATTGCTCAGGAGGGCCTGACCAACGCCCGTAAACACGCCCCTGGCAGCGAGGTCACCGTCACCGTCGCCGGCGGACCGGGCGACGGACTCACCATCGAGGTACGCAACCCGGCGCCCGTCGAACCGTTCGAGCGGGTCCCGGGCTCCGGTCAGGGCCTCATCGGCCTGACCGAACGCGCCACCCTCGCGGGCGGCCGTCTCGATCACGGCCCGGAACCCGACGGCGGATTCGCCGTCCGGGCCTGGCTACCGTGGTCGGCATGACCACCCCCAGGGATCCCGCAGCGCCCCCCGTCCGGCTGCTCATTGTCGACGACGACCCGCTCGTACGGGCCGGGCTGACGTTCATGCTCGGCGGTGTCGACGACATCACCGTCGTGGGGGAGGGAGCGGACGGCTCCGAGGTCGCGGATCTCGTCGACCGGCACCGCCCCGATGTGGTGCTGATGGACATCAGGATGCCGACCATGGACGGGCTGACTGCGACGGAGACGCTGCGCAGCCGGCCCGACGCGCCGGAGGTCGTCGTCCTCACCACGTTCCACGCCGATGAACAGGTGCTGCGGGCCATCCGCGCCGGAGCGGCAGGATTCGTCCTGAAGGACACGCCGCCCGCGCAGATCGTCGACTCGGTTCGACGGGTCGCGGCCGGTGACCCCGTGCTGTCCCCCGCCGTCACCCGGCAGCTCATGGCCCGTGCCGCGGGCGGTGCCGACGGCCGGCCGGCCCGGGCCGAGCGGGCCCGGCAGCGGATCGCCTCTCTCGCCGAGCGGGAGCGCGAGGTCGCGTTTGCCGTCGGACGAGGGCGGTCCAATGCGGAGATCGCCGCGGCCCTCTATCTCAGCGTGGCCACCGTCAAGACCCATGTGTCGCGCATTCTCGCGAAGTTCGGCTTCAACAACCGCGTTCAGATTGCGCTGTTGGTGCACGACGCGGGTCTGCTCGACGAGGAGGGCGGCTCCACCGGCGACGTAGGCTGACAGGGGTCGATCCGAGCAGATCGAACCGAACCGGCCGGGAGGGGGCGGACCGTGTCCGCAGTGGACGTCGATCTTCGCGGGATCCAGGACTTCACCGCGAATCCGTATCCGTACTACGCGAAGATGCGCGCCGAGGGACCGGTGCACACCATCCGTACCGACGACTTCGACCGGGTCTGGCTGATCGTCGGGTACGAGGAGGGCCGCGCGGCCCTCGCCGACCAGCGGCTCGGCAAGGACTGGCGGACACTGTCGAGCTGGGCGGGCCAGGGTGACGGCGATGCGATCAACGCCAACATGCTGGAGATGGACGCGCCCCACCACACCCGGCTGCGCAAGCTCGTCGCCCGCGAGTTCACCGCCCGCAGGATCGAGTCGTTGCGGCCGCGCGTCCAGCAGATCACCGGTGAACTCCTCGATGCGATGGTGCCCGCCGGGCACGGCGACCTCGTCGACGCGCTCGCCTTCCCGCTGCCCATGACGGTCATCTGTGAGCTGATCGGTGTGCCGGACCTGGACCGCAACGAGTTCCGCCGGCTGTCGAACGGCATCGTCGCCCCGAAGACTGCGCAGGAGGAGAGCGAGGCGGTCCGTTCGATGGGCGCCTATCTGGTCGAGCTCATCGAGGACAAGCGGTGCTCGCCCGGCGACGACCTGCTGAGTGCGCTGATCCGGGCGCGCTATGAGGAGGGCGACGGACTGTCGCCCGACGAACTCGTCGGGATGGCCTTCCTGCTGCTCGTCGCCGGTCATGAGACCACGGTCAATCTGATCTCCAACGGGGTGCGCGCCCTTCTCTCCCACCCCGGTCAACTGGCTGCACTGCGTGCCGATTTCAGCTTGATCGACGGTGCGGTCGAGGAGATGCTCCGGTACGACGGGCCGGTGGAGACCGCCACCTTCCGCTTCACCCGTGAACCGGTCGCGATCGGCTCCCGGGTCATTCCGTCCGGCGAAGCGGTCCTGATCGCCCTGGCCGGAGCCGACCGCGACCCTGCCCACTATCCGGAACCGGACCGCTTCGACATCCGCCGCGACACCCAGGGTCATCTGGCGTTCGGACACGGCATCCACTTCTGTATGGGGGCGCCGCTGGCCCGCATGGAGGGCCGGATCGCGATCCGTGCGCTGCTGGAGCGGTGCCCGGATCTCGCACTCGACCCGGACACCGCGGAGCTCGACTGGCTGCCGGGGATGCTGATCCGCGGGGTGCGACGGTTGCCGGTGCGCTGGTGAGGTAGGAAAGCGTGTCATGACCGGACTTGATTTGCAGATGGCACAGAAGGTCCTCGACAGCCAGCCGTTCAGCGGGCTCGTCGGGGCGCGGATAACCGCATTCGGGGACGGCGCGGCCACCCTCGAAGTGGACATCCGTCCGGAACTCCAGCAGCAGAACGGCTTTGTGCACGGCGGGGTGCTGTCCTACGCGGCTGACAACTCGATCACCTTCGCCGCCGGGACGACCCTCGGACCGGCGGTACTCACCGGCGGCTTCTCGATCCAGTACATCCGGCCGGCCACCGGCCGCACCCTGATCGCCCGCGCCACCGTCGTCCATACCGGCCGCCGCCAGGCCGTGGTCCGCTGTGATCTGTTCGCCGCAGCGGACGACGGCGCGGAATCCCTGTGCGCGGTCGCCCAGGGGACCGTGCTCTCCACCCGGACCTGAAGGGGCAATTCCACCTCAGCCGGCCGGGATCTCCGCCACTGCGACCGGCCGGTGCTCGCGCCGCGACAGCTCGCACGCCTCCGCGATCCGCAGCGCGTGCAGCGCTTCCCGGCCGTCGCACGGGTTGGCCGCCTCGCCCCGCACCACCCGCACGAACGCGTCCAGTTCCGCCTCGTACGCCGGGGCGAACCGCTCCAGGAACCCCGGCCACGGCTTGGCCGGGGCGGCGGGGCCCTGTGGCTCCACCGACGTCAGCGGCGTGCGCTCGTCGAGACCGACCGCGATCTGGCCGAGCTCGCCCGCCAGCTCCATCCGTACGTCGTACCCGGCGCCGTTGCACCGGGTCGCCGTCGCCGTGGCCAGCGTGGCGTCGTCGAGGGTCAGCAGGGCCGCGGCCGTGTCGACATCGCCTGCCGCGCGGAACATCGCGGGCCCGGCATCCGATCCGGTGGCGTACACCTCCACCACCTCACGGCCCGTCACCCACCGCAGGATGTCGAAGTCATGGATCAGGCAATCCCGGAACAGACCGCCGGAGTGCGGCAGATAGGCGGCGGGCGGCGGCGCCGGATCGGAGGTCACGGCCCGCACGGTGTGCAGCCTGCCCAGCGCCCCGCCCCGCACGGCGGTGCGCGCCGCACCGTACCCGGCGTCGAATCGGCGCATGAAGCCCAGCTGGAGCACGCTCCCGGCCTGCTCGACCTCGCGCAGCGCGCTCAGCGTGCCCGCAGGGTCCAGCGCGATCGGCTTCTCGCAGAACGCGGGCAGGCCCGCGCGCGCGGCCGTACCGATCAGCTCCGCGTGCGCCGACGTGGCCGAGGCGATCACGACGGCGTCCACCCCCGCGCGCAGCACGTCGGCCACGGACCCGGCGGTCGAAGCGCCCGTCCGGGCTGCGACCTCGGCCGCCCTCGTCCCGTCGGTGTCCGTCACCACCAGCGTGTCCACCGCAGGGTGGCGGGCCAGCACACCCGCGTGGAAGGCACCGATCCGGCCGGTGCCGATGAGTCCGATACGCATGCACCCAACGTGCCGCCCACCGACTGCGCTGTCAACTATATGTCCTGACAAACCAGTCGTGTTCGGAGCGTCGAGTCGCTGGACCCGTACCCGGTGCACCGGCCGGTGGGACGGCGCCGCTGCATGGCACGCCGAGGACGTCATCCCGATTGTTCGGACAACAGGACGACCTGACTACCGATGGTCCTGACGTGAGAGCTACGCTCCTGCCGTGCCCAAACCCATCGCCGACCCCGTCGCCCTCGAACTCGGCGTGGACCGCAGCAGCCCGGTCCCGCTCTACTACCAGCTGTCCCAGCAGCTGGAGGCGGCAATCGAGCAGGGCCGCCTCGCCCCCGGCAGCCTCCTCGGCAACGAGATCGAGCTCGCGGCCCGGCTCGGCCTGTCCCGGCCCACCGTCCGCCAGGCCATCCAGTCGCTCGTCGACAAGGGCCTGATGGTCCGACGCCGCGGGGTGGGCACCCAGGTCGTCCACAGCCAGGTCAAGCGGCCCCTCGAGCTGAGCAGCCTCTACGACGATCTGGAGGCGGCCGGCCAGCGCCCCGCCACCCGCGTCCTGCGCAACCAGGTCGAGCCCGCCACCGCCAGGATCGCCGCCGCCCTCGGCGTCCCGGAAGGTACCGAGGTCCAGCTCGTCGAGCGGCTGCGGTCCGCACACGACGAACCGATGGCCCTGCTGCGCAACCACCTGCCCGCGGGCCTTGTCGACCTGGGTACCGAACGGCTGGAGGCCACCGGTCTCTACCGGATCATGCGGACCGCCGGCATCACCCTGCACAGCGCGCGCCAGAGCGTCGGCGCCCGCCTGGCCACGGCCGAGGAGGCTGCCCAGCTCGCCGAGCCCGAGGGGGCGCCGCTGCTGACCATGGAGCGCACCACGTACGACGACACCGGGCGGGCGGTCGAATTCGCCTCCCACGTCTACCGGGCCTCGCGCTACGCCTTCGACTTCCAGCTCCTCGTCCGCTGACGAGCGCACCGGAGGCCCCGTTGACGACGTCGACGCACCCCGCTACAACTCCCCAAGCCGCACTCGGGCGGCCGGGGCAGCAACCCTGATCGCCATATGCACCATCAGCCTCGCCCTCACCGCCTTAACCGGATGCAGCAGCTCCGGTGGCAAGAGCTCGGAGGACAAGTCCGGGAGCGGCAGCGGGCAAGGCGCCAAGGGCGTCTCCACACCCCGCATGAAGATCGCCATGGTCACGCATGCGGGGGAGGGCGACACCTTCTGGGACATCGTCCGCAGCGGCGCGAAGCAGGCCGCGGCCAAGGACAACGTCGAGTTCCTCTACTCCGCCGACAAGGAGGGCAAGGAGCAGGCCCAGCTCGTTCAGGCCGCCATTGACCAGAAGGTCGACGGCATCGTCGTCACGCTCGCCAAACCGGAAGCCGTCAAGGAGGTCGTCGCCAAGGCGGTGAAGGCCGGCATCCCCGTCGTCACGATCAACTCGGGCGCGCAGTTCTCCACGGAGGTCGGGGCGCTCGGCCATATCGGGCAGGACGAGAAGGTCGCCGGCGAGGCCGTCGGTGAGGAACTCAACAAGCGCGGCCGCAAGAAGGCCGTCTGCGTCATCCATGAACAGGGCAATGTGTCGCTCGAGGAGCGGTGCGCCGGAGTGAAGAAGACCTTCAAGGGCGCGGTCGAGAATCTCAATGTCGAGGGCACCAACATGCCCGCCTCCACCTCCTCCATCGAGGCGAAGCTCCAGGCCGACCACGGCATCGACACGATCGTCACCCTCGGCGCGCCGTTCGCCGCCGCCTCCGTCAAGGCCAAGGAGGGCTCCGGCTCCAAGGCCGAGGTCGACACCTTCGATCTGAACGCCGAGGTCGTCAAGCGCCTCAAGGCCGCGGAGGTCGGCTTCGCCGTCGACCAGCAGCCCTACCTCCAGGGCTATCTCGCCGTAGACGAAATCTGGCTCAACAAGACGAACGGCAACGTCATCGGCGGCGGCAAACCGGTGCTCACCGGCCCGGCGATCGTCACCGCCGACGACGTCCCGCAGCTGGAGGAGTACACCGCGCGCGGCACCCGATGACCCCCGTACGCGCCACCGCGGACACCAGCGTGCCCACGCCCTTCCGACACACACGGCCCGCCCCTGCCGGGCGGCGCCGACTCGGGCTCGGGGATACTTGGCCAGCCGGACCGGGAGGCAATACCCCCGGACGGCACCAAGCAGCACAGCGAGCAGCACAAGAAGGGCACGGCGTCGTGGCAAGGGTTCGGACAGGGGTACGTGCGATGGGCGCCGTGCTTGCGGCGGTGCTCGGGGCCTCCCTCGTGGGATGCAGCAGCACCGGTGGCAAGCGGGCGGAGGAGCGCGCGGCCCGGGCCGCCGCCGAGGGCCGGTCCGCGGTGAACACGCCTCGCTGGACCTTCGCCATGGTCACCCACTCGGGCGACGGCGACACCTTCTGGGACATCGTCCAGCGGGGCGCCGAGCAGGCGGCCGTCAAGGACAACATCAAGTTTCTTTACTCGCACAACGACGAGGCACAGCAGCAGGCCCAGCTCGTCCAGGCCGCCATCGACCAGCGGGTCGACGGGCTGATCGTCACGCTCGCCAAGCCCGACGCGATGAAGGACGTCGTCGCCAAGGCCACCAGGGCCGGGATCCCGGTGATCACGGTGAACTCGGGCTCCGCGGAGTCCAAGGCGTTCGGCGCGCTCACCCACATCGGCCAGGACGAGTCCATCGCGGGTGAGGCCGTCGGCGACGAGCTCGACGCGCGCGGCCGCAAGAAGGCCCTGTGCATCCTGCACGAGCAGGGCAACGTCGGCCATGAGCAGCGCTGCGCCGGAGCGAAAAAGGCGTTCGACGGGCAGATGCAGAACCTGTACGTCGAGGGCACCAACATGCCCGACGTCCAGGCGTCCATCGAGGCGAAACTTCAGGCGGACAAGAGCATCGACGCGGTCGTCACGCTCGGCGCGCCCTTCGCGGACGCCGCCGTGAAGGCGAAGCGGACCGCGGGCTCCGAGGCCGAGATCGACACGTTCGACCTGAACGCCAAGGTCGCCACCGCACTGCAGGACAAGACCCTGGGCTTCGCCGTCGACCAGCAGCCGTATCTCCAGGGGTACGAGGCCGTCGACCTGCTCTGGCTCTACCGCTACAACCGCAATGTGCTCGGCGGCGGGCGCCCCGTTCTCACCGGCCCGCAGATCATCACCTCGAAGGACGCCGCCGAGCTGGCGGAGTACACGGAGCGGGGGACCCGATGACCACGACGGAGCAACCACCCGCCCCGGCGGCCGGGGCCGACGAGCGGCTGCTGCACACCTCGGCGCTGCGCAAACTGCTCGGCCGCCCCGAACTCGGATCGGTCGTCGGCGCCGCGGCCGTCTTCATCTTCTTCTCGATCGTCGCCGACAGCTTCCTGCGCGCCTCCAGCTTCGGCACGGTGCTGTACGCGGCGTCCACCATCGGGATCATGGCGGCACCGGTGGCGCTGCTGATGATCGGCGGCGAGTTCGACCTGTCCGCCGGTGTCCTGGTCACCAGCTCCGCACTGGTCTCGTCGATGTTCAGCTACCAGATGACGGCCAATATCTGGGTCGGCGTCTTCGTGTCGCTGCTGGTGACGCTGGCCGTCGGCGCGTTCAACGGGCTCATGCTGACCCGTACCAAACTGCCGAGCTTCATCATCACGCTCGGTACGTTCCTGATGCTGACCGGTCTCAATCTCGGCTTCACCAAGCTGATCAGCGGAACCGTGTCGACGAAGTCCATCGCCGACATGGAGGGCTTCGACTCGGCCCGCAAGGTCTTCGCCTCGCAGTGGACCGTCGGCGGGGTCGAGCTCAAGGTCACCATCCTGTGGTGGGCGGTGCTCGTCGCGATCGCCACCTGGATCCTGCTCCGTACCCGGTTCGGCAACTGGATCTTCGCAGTCGGCGGCGAGGCCGACGCGGCCCGTGCCGTCGGTGTCCCGGTGATCCGCACCAAGGTCGGGCTCTACCTCGGGGTCGCCTTCGCCGCCTGGGTCTCCGGGCAGCACCTGCTGTTCTCGTTCGATGTCGTGCAGTCCGGCGAGGGCGTCGGCAACGAGCTGACGTACATCATCGCGGCCGTCATCGGCGGCTGCCTGATCACCGGCGGCTACGGCTCGGCGATCGGCTCGGCGATCGGCGCGTTCATCTTCGGCATGACCAGCAAGGGCATCGTGTACGCGGAGTGGAACCCGGACTGGTTCAAGTTCTTCCTCGGAGCCATGCTGCTCCTGGCCACCCTGCTCAACGCATGGGTACGCAAGCGCGCGGAGGCGACGAAATGACGACCGCGGCCCCCCGGGCGCTGATCGAGCTGGACCACGTCAGCAAGTTCTACGGGAACATCAAGGCCCTGGAGGACGTCTCGCTGGAGGTCCACGCGGGCGAGATCTCCTGCGTCCTCGGTGACAACGGCGCCGGCAAGTCCACCCTCATCAAGATCATCGCGGGGCTGCACCGGCACGACGCCGGCAGGCTTCTCGTCGAGGGCGAGGAGACCGCTCTCGCCAACCCGCGCGAGGCCCTGGAGCGGGGCATCGCCACGGTCTACCAGGACCTGGCCGTCGTCCCGCTGATGCCCGTCTGGCGGAACTTCTTCCTCGGCTCCGAGCCGACGACGGGCGTCGGCCCGTTCAAGAGGCTCGATGTCCGGATGATGCGCGAGACGACCCGCTCCGAGCTGCTGCGCATGGGCATCGACCTGCGCGATGTCGACCAGCCGATCGGCACCCTGTCCGGCGGCGAGCGCCAGTGCGTCGCCATCGCGCGGGCCGTCTATTTCGGCGCCAAGGTCCTCGTCCTGGACGAGCCCACCGCGGCGCTCGGCGTCAAGCAGTCCGGGGTCGTGCTGAAGTACGTGGCGGCCGCCCGGGACGCCGGGCTCGGCGTGGTTCTCATCACGCACAACCCGCACCACGCCTATCTGGTCGGCGACCGGTTCGTGCTGCTCAAGCGGGGTGCCATGTCCGGCAGCCACACCAAGGACTCCATCACCCTGGATGAGCTGACCCGCCAGATGGCGGGCGGCAGCGAGCTCGAGGAGCTCAGCCACGAGCTCGAGCGGGCCCCCTCACCGACCCACCTGGGCGGCCATCCGGTCACGGACGACACTCCGTAGGAGGGAGCGCGGGCGGGGCGCCGCGGACCCCGTCCGCCCGCCCCGATGCTCCGGCAGTGGCAGAATCGAGCCCGACGGGCGCCGTCCGCCGCCGGGAGCTGTCACCGCCCGGCCCCTCCAGACCCCGCAGGGACGATGAGCACGTACCGCGACTTCACACACCGCGGCTCCGCCCGCGCCACCGTCCTGCGGACCGTCGGCACCCGCGAGCGGCGCTCGCACCTCACGGCGCCGCGGGTACCCACCGTCGGCATCGACATCGGGGGTACGAAGGTGATGGCCGGCGTCGTCGACGCCGACGGCAACATCCTGGAGCAGCTGCGCACCGAGACGCCGGACAAGTCCAAGAGCCCCAAGGTCGTCGAGGACACCATCGTCGAGCTGGTCCTCGACCTCTCCGACCGGCACGATGTGCACGCCGTCGGCATCGGCGCGGCGGGCTGGGTCGACGCCGACCGCTCCAAGGTGCTGTTCGCCCCGCACCTGGCCTGGCGCGACGAACCCCTCCGCGACGCCCTCGCCTCCCGCCTGGTCGTCCCCGTCATGGTGGACAACGACGCGAACACCGCGGCGTGGGCGGAGTGGCGGTTCGGCGCGGGCCGCGGCGAGGACCATCTCGTCATGATCACGCTTGGCACCGGCATCGGCGGCGCGATCCTGGAGGACGGTCAGGTCAAGCGCGGCAAGTACGGGGTCGCCGGTGAGTTCGGCCACATGCAGGTCGTGCCCGGCGGGCACCGCTGCCCGTGCGGCAACCGCGGCTGCTGGGAGCAGTACAGCTCCGGCAACGCTCTCGTCCGCGAGGCCAGGGAGCTGGCCGCCGCCGACTCGCCCGTCGCCCACGGCATCATCGAGCGGGTCAAGGGGAACATCCCCGACATCACCGGGCCACTCATCACCGAACTGGCCCGCGAGGGCGATGCGATGTGCATCGAGCTCCTCCAGGACATCGGCCAGTGGCTCGGCGTCGGCATCGCCAATCTGGCCGCCGCGCTCGACCCCTCCTGCTTCGTCATCGGGGGCGGTGTCAGCGCCGCCGACGACCTGCTCATCGGTCCCGCCAGGGACGCATTCAAGCGCCACCTCACCGGCCGCGGCTACCGCCCCGAGGCCCGGATCGCGAAGGCACAACTCGGCCCGGAGGCAGGTATGGTCGGCGCCGCCGACCTGGCCCGACTGGTTGCGCGCCGGTTCCGCCGCACCAACCGCCGTCGTGTCGAACGGTACGAGCGGTACGCGCAGATCTACGACCAGGCCGCGAGCACCATCCGGTCCACCCGCAACACCCGCACCTCCTAGGGATCCCCAGAACATGACCACAGCCGAGCATCCTGTCCTGCCGCGCCAGTCCTCGCCGCCCGACGAGGACGGCCGGCGGCCCCCGGAGGACCGGCGCCGGATGATCCGCCGACGCCTGATCACGGCGACCATCATCGTCCTGCTGATCGGCGTCCCGGCCGGTTATCTGCTGATCTCCGCCGGCCAGAGCCGCCGCTCCGGTCAGGACAAGGAGGCCGAGGCCTCCGCGCAGGGGCTCCGTGAGGGCTGGCCGTCCCGGATGCAGCGCCGGATCTTTGAGGTGCCGATCCCCGGCAACGCGGTGGACGTCCAGTACTACGAGACGAACAACTGGAAGGCCAGCCGGATGTACGTGCAGTTCCGCACGTCGTCCGCCGGGCTCGACCGCTTCCTGTCCCGTATGGGCTCCGGCCGCGCGGCCCTGAACGACGGCGACGTCACCGTGGGCGCCCGCGACACCAAGATCGCGGGCTGGTACTTCGGTGAGGGCGTCGACTGGGCGGGCACCACCCACATCAACAAGGATCCGCGCCCCACCCAGAACATCACTGTGGACATGACCGATCCGGCATCTCCTGTCGTATATGTCGTATCCGCGGCGACCCCCTGACCGGAGGCCGACCGACCGCTCACTAACCTGGAGCGAGTGAGCGACGTGAGTGAGACGAAGACCCCGCAGCCCGCGCAGCCCTTCCAGGGCGTGCAGTCCGCACCTGCGGCGCAGCAGTTCCAGGGCCCGCAGACGATGGAGCCGTTCCTGGGACCGCAGGCCGCGCAGCCCGGGCACACCCTGCAGCCGGTGCCGCCGTTCCCGGCCACGCAGACCGGGCAGGTGCCGTTGCAGCCGTCGCACGCCCAGCCGGTGCAGCCCGCCCAGCCCGTACCGCCCCGGCAGATCCCGCAGGGATCACACGCGCTGCCGGTGCACGCCCTGCAGTACCGGTTCGACGGCCCGCAGGACGCCCCCGTCCTTGTCATCGGCCCCTCGCTCGGCACCACCTGGCACATGTGGGACCGCCAGATACCGGAGCTCTCCCAGCGCTGGCGGGTCTTCCGCTTCGACCTGCCCGGCCACGGCGGCGCCCCCGCCCACCCCTCCACCACCGTCGGTGAACTGTCCGACCGGCTGCTGGCCACCCTCGACAGCCTCGGCGTCCAGCGCTTCGGTTACGCGGGCTGCTCCATCGGCGGCGCGATCGGCGCCGACCTCGCACTGCGCCACCCGCACCGGGTCGCGGCGCTGGCTCTGGTCGCCGCCTCGCCCCGGTTCGGCAGCGCCGACGAGTTCCGCCAGCGCGGCGTGATCGTCCGCACCAACGGCCTGGCGCCGATGGCCCGCAGCGCACCGGACCACTGGTTCACCCCCGGCTTCGCCGCCGCCCAGCCCGCCATCGTCGAGTGGGCCGTCCAGATGGTCCGCACCACCGACCCCGGCTGCTACATCGCCGCCTGCGAAGCCCTGGCCGCCTTCGACATCCGCCGCGAACTCGGCCGCATCGGTGTCCCGACCCTCGTCCTGGTCGGCGCCGAGGACCAGGTCACCGGGCCGGCCGAGGCCCGCACCCTGGTCGCGGGCATCCCGGACGCCCGGCTCGCCCTCGTCCCCGGCGCCTCGCACCTCGCCCCCGTCGAGCAGCCCGGCGCCGTCACCGATCTGCTCCTCACCCACTTCTCCACCAGCTGGCAGGACACCCTCGCCGCCATCCCCGTCCCCGGCACCGGCCCCGCCCTCTCCGCCCCCGTCCTGCCCATCGCGGAGATCGCTTCCGCCGCGGCCGGGGCCGCGCCCGTGACCTCCGGCCGCCCGGACCCGTACGACCCGGGGATGAAGGTCCGCCGCGAAGTGCTCGGCGACGCCCACGTCGACCGGGTCATGGCCGCATCCGACGACTTCACCGGCGAGTTCCAGGAGCTCGTCACGCGCTACGCCTGGGGTGAGACCTGGACCCGGGAGGTCCTGGACCGTCGTACCCGCAGCTGCGTCACGCTCACTGCACTGGTCTCATCCGGCCACCTTGAGGGCCTCGCCCCGCATATCAGGGCTGCCCTGCGCAACGGACTGACCCCTGCCGAGATCAAGGAAGTACTGCTGCAGACCGCCGTGTACTGCGGCATCCCGGCCGCCGGCGCCGCCTTCACCATCGCCCAGTCCGTGATTCAGGAAGAAACGACGCCCCGGCCGTAGCAGGATGGGCACCATGAACGCTGCGAACCCCGTGCACCTGACCCTGACCAAGAAGACGCACTCCTGCATCCGGCTGGAGAAGGGCGGGCGGACACTCGTCATCGACCCGGGCGGCTTCTCGGAGCAGGACGCGGCACTCGGCGCCGACGTGATGCTCGTGACCCACGAGCACGCCGACCACTTCGACGAGGGCCGGCTGCGGGCCGGCCTGGAAGCCAATCCGGCCGCGGAGATCTGGACTCTGCGCAGCGTGGCCGATCAGCTCTCCGCGGCCTTCCCCGGCCGGGTCCACACCGTCGGTCACGGTGACACGTTCACCGCCGCCGGCTTCGACGTACAGGTGCACGGTGAGCTGCACGCGGTGATCCACCCCGACATCCCGCGGATCACCAACATCGGTTTTCTGGTGGACGGTTCGCTCTTCCATCCGGGGGACGCGCTCACCGTCCCCGACCACCCCGTCGACACTCTGATGCTCCCGGTGATGGCCCCCTGGAACAAGATCTCCGAGGTCATCGACTACGTCCGCGAGGTCAAGCCGCGTCGCGCGATCGACATCCACGACGCGCTGCTCACCGATCTCGCCCGCCCGATCTACGACCGGCAGATCGGCAGCCTCGGCGGAACCGACCACGGTCGGCTGACCCCGGGGGACTCGACCGGTCTGTGACAGTCGCCGGTCCGGCGACTGTCAGTGGGAGCCGCTAGGTTTACGTACATGCGCATCGCCACGTGGAACGTCAATTCGATCACCGCCCGCCTCCCGCGGCTGCTGGCCTGGCTGGAGAGCACCGGCACGGACGTGCTGTGCATCCAGGAGACCAAGTGCACGGCCGAGCAGTTCCCGGCGGACGAGCTGCGCGAGCTCGGCTACGAGTCCGCGGTCAACGCCACCGGCCGGTGGAACGGGGTGGCACTGGTCTCCCGGGTCGGCTTGTCCGACGTGGTCACGGGGCTGCCCGAAGGCCCCGACTACGACGGCGTGCAGGAGCCCCGGGCGATCTCCGCGACCTGCGGGCCGGTCCGCCTCTGGTCGGTGTACGTGCCGAACGGCCGAGAGGTCGCGCACGCGCACTACGCGTACAAGCTGCGCTGGTTCGAGGCCCTGCAGAAGGCGGTCGCCACGGACGCGGCGGGCTCGCAGCCGTTCGCGGTGCTGGGCGATTTCAACGTGGCCCCGACCGACGAGGACGTCTGGGACCCGGCCCTGTTCGAGGGCGCCACCCATGTCACCCCTGCCGAGCGCGCCGCCCTCGCCGCACTGCGCGAGGAGGGACTGTCGGACGTCATGCCGCGCCCGCTCAAGTACGACCGCCCGTACACCTTCTGGGACTACCGCGAGCTGCGCTTCCCGAAGAACAAGGGCATGCGGATCGACCTGGTCTACGGCAACGGCCCGTTCACGGTTGCGGTCAAGGACAGCTATGTGGACCGCGAGGAGCGCAAGGGCAAGGGCGCGTCCGACCATGCGCCGGTGGTCGTCGACCTGGAGCTGTGACCCGTCGGCCGGTGACGTACGGCCTGATCCTGGCGCACAATGACGTCTTGATCATGCAACGTCCTGGGGGGACCATGCGCATCCGTACCCGCACTGTCGCGGCCGCCACCGGCGGCGCCGCCCTGCTCCTCGTCCTCACCGGCTGCGGCGGCGACGAGCCGGCCAAGGCCGATCCGAAGGCATGCAGGGCCGTCATGGAGAAGCGGTTCGTGGAGAACACTGCCGACGGCACCGTCCCGCCGGAGTGCAAGGGCATCGACACCAAGGTCCTGGCCGGGTTCGTCGACGACATCTTCAACGCCCATATCGGCGAGGCGACAAAAGAGGCCGCCAAGGACCTGGAGGACGAGCTGGGCGGCATGAAGGTGACGATCGACGACCCGCCCGCGCCCCGTCCCTGACCGCGCCGCGCGTCCGGTCCGGAGCTACGACGCCTCCAGGTGCGGTGCGTGGGTCCGGACCGCGGCCAGCACCTGCCGCTTGGACGGGTTGACCATCGAGTGGCCGGCGACGGACACCGTCGGCACGGTCTCGTTCCCGTCAGCGACCGAGCGGACGAACGCCGCTGCCTCGGGGTCCCGCCAGATGTTCACCTCGGTGTAGGTGAGGCGGCTGAACCGCAGCCGCAGTCGCAGCTTCATGCAGTACGGGCAGCCGGGCCGCCAGTAGACAACCATGCCGTCGCGGTCTGTGGCCATGCGGTTCCCCTGTTCGCGTACGTGTGAGAGGGAGCCTAAGGGCTGTCCCGTAATCCCTGGCGGGCGCGCGACGACAGCTACGGCACCTCGCTGCGTTGTCGGAACGCCCGAATACGCCCAGTATGAGGACG
>NZ_JBEXID010000037.1:0-72926 GCF_040608395.1 Streptomyces sp. NPDC005181 | reverse complement strand
CGTCCTGGTGGTGGCTTCGAGCGCCGTGACGACCGGCCGCGTGGGCCCCGTCGCGACGACGACAGCCGCAGTGGTGGTTTCCGTCGTGACGACAGTCGGCCCGCGAGTGGCGGTGACCGGGGCGGCTTCCGTCGCGATGACAGCCGCGGCGGCGGTGACCGGGGTGGTTTCCGTCGCGATGACAGTCGTGGTGGCGGTTCCGGTGGTGGGTTCCGTCGTGATGATCGTGCGCCGCGTCGTGATGACGACCGCGGTGGGCGTCCTGGTGGTGGCTTCGAGCGCCGTGACGACCGGCCGCGTGGGCCCCGTCGCGACGACGACAGCCGCAGTGGTGGTTTCCGTCGTGACGACAGCCGCGGCGGGCAGCGGGACGACCGGGACCGGGGTGGCTACCGCGGGCGTGACGACCGTGGTGGCTTCGACCGGCGCGACGACCGGGAGCGGGAGCCGATCAAGCGGCTTCCGATCCCCGACGATGTCACCGGTGACGAGATCGACAAGGACGTGCGGCAGGAGCTGCTGAGCCTGCCGAAGACCCTGGCCGAGGATGTTGCCAGGAACCTCGTCATGGTTGCCCGGCTCATCGACGAGGACCCCGAGCAGGCGTATGCGTACTCGCGTATCGCGCTGCGGCTGGCCTCGCGGGTGGCTGCTGTGCGTGAGGCGGCCGGCTTTGCCGCGTACGCGACGCAGAAGTACGCGGAGGCGCTGGCCGAGTTCCGGGCGGCGAAGCGGATGACCGGTTCCGTGGAACTGTGGCCCGTCATGGCCGACTGCGAGCGTGGACTCGGGCGGCCCGAGCGGGCGATGGCCATGGCCGGCGAGCCCGAGGTGCAGAAGCTGGACAAGGCCGGGCAGGTCGAGATGCGGCTGGTAGCGGCCGGGGCCCGTAGGGACATGGGGCAGATCGATGCCGCCATCGTCACCTTGCAGAGCTCCGAGCTGGCCTCGAGCGCCGTGCACCCGTGGACGCCGCGGCTGCGGTATGCGTACGCGGATGCGCTGCTGGCCGCGGGGCGCGAGGACGAGGCCCGTGAGTGGTTCGCGAAGACCGTGGAGGCCGACAAGGACGGCTCCACCGACGCGTCGGACCGGCTCGCCGAGCTGGACGGTGTCGAGTTCGTCGATGCTCTCGGCGAGGACGACGACCATGACGCCGATGAGGCGGCCGACGTCGATGCCGATGGTGAAGACTCGGCCGACAAGGCCTAGGAAATGAGAAGAGGGCGGCATCCCGCGAGGGGTGCCGCCCTCTTCCTTGTTTCCGGCCTCAGTCGAGGGTGAGGCTGCGCAGGACCAGGCCCGTGGCCGGCTTGGGGCCGAACGAGGTGGACTTGCGCGGCATGGTGACGCCCTGTCGGGCCAGGTCCCGGACGACTTCTTCACGTACCGGATACATCAGGACCGCTGTGGCGTTGTGGCGCTCGGCCTGCTCCACGGCCGCCTCGGTGTCATGTATGTACGCAATGTGCTCCGGGGTGTCCGGGATCTGCCACACGTGGTCCAGAAGGGTCGCGTGCAGCACCGTCGCGTCGAGGGTGCGCCAGGCGAGTGGGCGGTCGGCCGGGACGGTGCGGGCCAGCAGCGCCTTGTCCGGGCGGTCGACGAGGTGGAAGTGGCCGTCGCCGGCGAGCAGGAACGCGTTGCCTTCGGCGGCCGCCTCGGCGAGGGCGTCGACGGCCGCGGGGAGAGGTTCCTCGATGTCCCGGATACGGAAGGCGCCGCTCAGTGCGGCCAGTGCGTCGCCGACCGGGAGGCGGTGCAGCAGCCGGTGGATGGCGCGGACCCGCAGCGGATAGCGGGCCGTGTCGACCAGGAGGACCAGGCCGAAGTCCCAGGGGCCGGGAACGGTGTGTTCCTGCTGGAGACGGAGGTAGGTGGCCCAGCGGTGGTGGCCGTCGGCGATGAGCGCCTGGCGTCGGGCGAGATCGGTTTCGATCTCGGACCGGTCGGCCGGGTCGGTGACCGCCCAGAGCCTGTGGCAGTAGCCGTCCTCCGTGGTGGTGGCGAGCAGTGGCGGCCGGTGGATGGTGCGCTCGATGACGGCGGTCGCGCCGGTCGGGTGACCCTCGCTGCGGTAGGTCAGCAGCAGCGGTTCGAGGTGGGCGGCTGTGGTCCGCATCAGGTCGGCCCGGTCCTCGACGACATGGGCCATCACGTCCTCGTGCGGCAGCACGATGCCGTCGGCGGGGGCGGAGAGCGCCAGTGCCCCGACGATGCCGCGTTGCAGGATCTCGCCGTTGCGCTGTTCGTAGACATAGAGCGCAGGCTCGGGCTCGGGGGCGAGTATGCCCTCGTCGAGCCAGCGGTTCAGGGTCTCGGCGGCCTGCTCGTTGCGCGCGGCGGCCGTGTCGGCCTGCGGCAGTATCAGCCGGACGATGTTGTGCGGGTCCGCGGACTCCAGGTGGTGCAGCCCGTCGGGGCGCACGACGACGTCGTACGGCGGTGAGGTCACCGCGGCGAGACTGCCTACCCGCTCGGGGACATAGCGCAGTCCACGGAACGGGATCAGGCGCAGTCCCTGGGCGACGGGACCTGGTGTGTTCATTTCTGCATCGTATGTGCGTTGCGGGGATGCGCGATGATCGGGGGAGAAGCATGCAATGAGGAGCGTAGGAATATGAGTCAGGCGAGCAGGACCCGGCCGAGCGGGAGCAGCACCGCGCTGAGCGAGACGTACGACACGGCTCTGCTCGATCTTGACGGGGTGGTGTACGCGGGCGGTGCTGCGATCGTCCATGCCGTCGACTCGCTGGGTGCCGCGCGGGACGGCGGGATGCATCTCGCTTATGTCACCAACAACGCGCTGCGGACACCGGCCGCGGTTGCGGAGCACCTGACCGAACTCGGGGTGCCGGCCGAGCCCGCCGATGTGATCACCTCGTCGCAGGCGGTGGCCCGGCTGATGGCCGATCAGCTGCCGGCCGGGGCTCGGGTGCTTGTGGTCGGGGGAGAGGGGCTGAGGGTCGCGATGGTCGAGCGCGGACTGGTGCCGGTGGAGTCGGCGGACGACGAGCCGGTGGCGGTGGCGCAGGGGTACGGCGGTCCCGACATGACGTGGGGACGGTTCGCTGAGGCTGCGTACGCGATTGCCCGTGGGGTGCCGTGGTTCGCGTCCAACACCGATCTGACGATTCCGAGTGCGCGGGGGATCGCGCCGGGCAACGGTGCGGCGGTCGAGGTCGTACGGATCGCCACCGGTGCCGAGCCGCAGGTCGCCGGGAAGCCGCTGCCTCCGATGCACCGGGAGACCGTGCTGCGGACCGGGGCGAAGCGGCCGCTGGTGGTCGGGGACCGGCTGGACACGGACATCGAAGGTGCGTTCAACGGCGGTGTGGACTCGCTGCTCGTGCTCACCGGGGTCACGGACGCGAGCCAGCTGGTGGCGGCCGAGCCCAAGCACCGGCCGACCTATGTCGATGCGGACCTGCGGGGGCTGCTGACCGGGCAGCCCGAGGTGACCGAGACCGTCGGCGGCTTCGGCTGCGGTGGCTGGACGGCCGCGGTGCGCGGCGACGAGTTGGTGCTGGAGGGTGACGGGGACGTGCTCGACGGGCTGCGGGCGCTGTGCGGGGCTGCCTGGTCGTACGCGGGCGAGGGTGCCTGCGGGCTGGATGCGGGGAAGGCGGTCGCCAAGCTCGGGCTGTAGGACGGTGTCCGGGATCCGCTACTCGGCGGGCGTGTCGGGGCGTTCGCCGGGCGGCGGATCCGTACGGGATGAATCGGGTGTAACCGGCGCTGCGTTGCGTGCGGGGGATCCATGCGGCTCGACAACTTTGGAGGGTAGGCTAACCTAACCTCGTGTTGGTCGAGAGTCCGCCAGAGCCGAGCGCAGGTCCGATAGCCGCGCCGGTGACATCCGCGTCCCCCGGGCGCCCTGCGATACGTGCCGTGGGGCTGCTGCTCGCCGTGGTCGCGCTGGTGCTGGTGTGCCTCGCGAGTATCGCGATCGGCGCCAAGGCACTGCCGCTCACCGATGTCTGGCACGGTCTGTTCCACGCCTCCGGGACCCATGGCGATGTCCTCGTACGGGACGTGCGTATCCCGCGGACCGTGCTCGGGCTGATCGTCGGTACCGCGCTCGGCCTCGCCGGTGCGGTGATGCAGGCCCTGACCCGTAACCCGCTGGCCGAACCCGGACTGCTGGGGGTCAACGCGGGCGCGTCGGCAGCCGTCGTATCCGCCATCAGCTTCTTCGGTGTCACCTCGCTGACCGGGTACGTCTGGTTCGCGTTCCTCGGTGCCGCGATCGTGTCGGTGGTGGTGTACCTCCTCGGCGGCAGCCGGTCCGCGACCCCTGTACGGCTCGCGCTCGCCGGGACCGCGGCCAGCGCCGCACTGTTCGGCTACGTCAACGCCGTACAGCTGCTGGACGCGGCGGCGCTCGACCGGCTGCGGTTCTGGACGGTCGGGTCGCTGGCTTCGGCGAACATGGAGACCGTCGGCAAGGTGTGGCCGTTCATAGCGGTCGGCGTCGTCCTCTCGCTGCTCATCGCCCGGCCGCTGAACGCCCTGGAGATGGGCGACGACACCGCCAGGGCGCTCGGCGCCCATCTGGTCCGCACCCGCGTCCTCGCGATGCTCGCCGTCACCCTGCTGTGCGGGGCGGCGACCGCCGCCTGCGGGCCGATCGTCTTCATCGGGCTGATGATCCCGCACCTGGTGCGTGCCATCACCGGGCCCGACATGCGGTGGATCCTGCCGTACGCGGCCGTGCTCTCACCGGTGCTGCTGCTCGGCGCGGACGTGGTGGGGCGGGTGATCGCCCGGCCGTCCGAGCTGCAGGTCGGCATCGTGACCGCGCTGCTCGGCGGGCCCGTCTTCATCCATCTCGTACGTCGCAGGAGGATGGCCCAGCTGTGAAGACAATGAAGACCCGTACGAAGCGTGGAGCCGGCGCGGTTCGGTCGGTGTGCGCCGTGCGGACCGGCGGGGGGCTCTCCTTCCGGGTGGACGTCCGGGCCCTCGTGGTGATCGTGGTAATCGCCGCGGTGGCGGCAGGGGCCGGGGTCGTGCTCATCGGCAGCGGCGACTACGCGATGACGCCCGGCGAGGTCGTGAGCACGCTGTTCGGGCACGGCACCTTCCAGCAGGAATTCATCGTCACCGACCTGCGGCTGCCACGGGTCCTCGTCGGGCTGCTGGTCGGCGCGGCGCTCGGGGTCGGCGGCGCCGTGTTCCAGACCGTTTCCCGCAATCCGCTCGGCAGCCCCGACGTGCTCGGCTTCGGCCAGGGCGCCACGGTCGGGGCGCTGACGGTGATCGTCCTCTTCCAGGGCGGTGCTGCCGCGGTCGCGGGCGGCGCGGTGGTCGGCGGGCTGCTCACCGGGGTCGCCGTCTACCTGCTCGCCTGGAAGCGCGGGGTGCACGGCTACCGGCTGGTGCTCGTCGGCATCGGCGCGGCCGCGATGCTCACCGCCGCCGCCCAGTATCTGATCACCAAGGCCAACCTGGTCGACGCGACCCGCGCCGTCGTCTGGATGACCGGCTCGCTGGACGGGCGTGACTGGGCGCAGGTCTGGCCGCTGCTGGTGGTGTGCGGCCTGTTCATTCCTATGGTGCTCGGGCACGGGCGGGCGCTGCGCATGATGGAGATGGGCGACGACGCCGCGTACGCCCTGGGTGTTCGAGTGGAACGCACCCGGCTCGTCCTGATGGGCTGCGCCGTGCTCCTCGTCGCCGTCGCCACCGCCGCCGCCGGCCCCATCGCCTTCGTTTCGCTGAGCGCCCCGCAGCTGGCCCGCCGGCTCACTCGCTCGCCCGGACCCAATCTGGCGCCCGCCGCCTTCATGGGCGCGGCACTTCTGCTCGTCGCCGACTGGATCGCGATGGACGCCTTCGGTGACCGGCAGCTGCCGGTCGGCGTCGTCACCGGGGTGCTCGGTGGCTGCTACCTGCTGTGGCTGCTCGTCTCCGAGCGCAGGGCGGGGCGGATATGAGGGCTCGCCGGACGGTGAATCCGTCCCGTAACGCCAGTACATCGATGACCCTTCCCACTGACTCCGGGAGTACGACCATGCAGCGCCTCACCGCGGACTCGGTGACCCTCGGCTACGACCAGCGGGTCATTGCGGAGAACCTCTCGGTCGGGATCCCCGACAACTCGTTCACCGTGATCGTCGGTCCCAACGCCTGTGGGAAGTCCACGCTGTTGCGGGCGCTGTCACGGATGCTCAAGCCGAGCCGGGGGCAGGTACTGCTGGACGGTCGGACGATCCATGGCATGCCCGCGAAGAAGGTCGCGAAGACCCTGGGGCTGCTGCCGCAGTCCTCGATCGCGCCGGACGGCATTACCGTCGCCGACCTTGTTGCGCGCGGCCGGTATCCGCATCAGGGGCTGCTGCGGCAGTGGTCACCGGAGGACGAACGCATTGTCGAGGAATCGATGGTGTCCACGGGTGTCGCCGAGCTGGCCGATCGCTATGTCGACGAATTGTCCGGCGGGCAGCGGCAGCGGGTCTGGATCGCGATGGCGCTCGCTCAGGAGACGCCGCTGCTGCTGCTGGACGAGCCGACGACGTACCTCGACATCCAGCACCAGATAGATGTCCTCGACCTGTGCGCGGAGCTGCACGAGACGCGGGGGCGCACGCTGGTCGCCGTGCTGCACGATCTGAACCATGCTGCGCGCTATGCCACGCATCTGATCGCCATGCGCCAGGGCGAGATCATTGCCGAGGGGGCGCCGGGGGATGTGGTCACGGCGGAGCTCGTGGAGCGGGTGTTTGGGCTGCGGTGCCAGGTGATCGATGATCCGGAGACGGGGACGCCGTTGGTGGTGCCGGCCGCGCGCAGTGCGCGGGGCGCGCGAGTGGTGGATTCGGTGGGCGCCTGAACGAGAGGACGGGTGTGGCCGTGCGGTGGGTTGCGCGGCCTGCGGGCGTGCTTCGTCCTCAATCGCCGGACGCACTTGAGTGTGCCCGGCGTGCGCTCATTGCCGTGGTCGGGGTTACAGCAGCGTTCTGAGGCGCAGAAGGTCTCGGAAGCTTGCTTCCAGGCGGACTCTTCCCGAGCTCCAGGCCCTTGCGAAGTTCAATTCGCCGTTCACCATGGCCACCAGGTCGTCGCCGGTCATCGCGAGACGGATCTCGGCCTTCTCCGCCGGCGGGCCCTCGAGCGTGTCCAGTACCTCGATCCGGCCACCCTTGAGACGGCCGGTGAAGGTGATTGCGAGGTCCTTGATGTGACAGCTCAGCGAACGGTCCAGGGCAGCCGCGCTGCGCACGTCGCCCTCGGCCGTCGTGAGGTTGTCGGAAAGTCTGTCGAGTGCGCTGCGGCACTCCGCCATGGTCGCCATCCTGATCGACGGTACCTCAGCCCTTCGCGGTAGCGTTTCCGCATGAGCGACTTGATGCCGGAGCCCGCAGCGGTGCCCGGGGAGCAGGAAGGGACGGCCGGGCCCGCTCCCGACCCCGCCGCCCCCGCGCCCCTCGGCGTCGTGCGCACCCCCACCGGGAACGCCGAGGTGGACGCGCGGCTGGAGCGGCTGGCCGATGCGGACCACCTCCCGGCGGACGGACACATCGAGGTGTACGAGGATGTACATCGTGGGCTGCGCGATGCGCTGACCGCGCTGGACGCCCGGCCCGTACCCGCACCGATGCCCTCGTACAACAAACCGATGCCCTCGTACAACAACAGGAGCTGAACCGAACGTGGCAGGAGTGGCACGTCGCCGCCTCGACGCCGAGCTGGTACGCCGTAATCTCGCCCGCTCTCGCGAGCACGCCAGCCAGCTGATCGCCGCAGGGCGGGTGACCGTCGGCGGCAACACCGCGACCAAACCCGCCACCCAGGTCGAGACCAGCGCCGCGGTCGTCGTCATCAAGGACGACAGCGACCCCGAGTACGTCTCGCGCGGCGGGCACAAGCTCGCGGGCGCCCTCGCCGCGTTCGTACCCCACGGGCTGAAGGTCGAGGGGCGGCGGGCGCTGGACGCCGGGGCGTCGACCGGCGGCTTCACCGACGTACTGCTGCGGGCCGGAGTCGGCCATGTCGTCGCCGTCGACGTCGGCTACGGGCAGCTCGCCTGGTCGCTGCAGTCCGATGAACGCGTCACCGTCAAGGACCGCACCAACGTGCGGGAATTGACGCTGGAGGCGATCGACGGGAAGGCGGTGGACCTGGTGGTCGGCGATCTGTCGTTCATCCCGCTGGGGCTCGTACTGCCCGCTCTGGCGCGCTGCGCCGCCCCCGACGCGGACCTGGTCCTGATGGTCAAGCCGCAGTTCGAGGTCGGCAAGGAGCGGCTCGGCAGCGGTGGTGTGGTGCGCAGCCCGGAGCTGCGGGCCGAAGCGGTACGGGAGGTGGCGCGCCGGGCCTGGGCGCTGGGGCTCGGAGTGCGCGGGGTGACCGCGAGCCCGCTGCCCGGGCCGTCCGGCAATGTCGAGTACTTTCTGTGGCTGCGGGCCGGAGCACCGGAACTGGATCCCGCAGATGTCGACCGTGCAGTGGCGGAGGGGCCTCGTTGACGACGAATGCGGCACGAACTGTCTTTCTTTTGGCACATACCGGCAGGCCGGCCGCGATCCGCAGCGCCGAGCTCGTCGTACAAGGGCTGCTGCGCAGCGGACTCGGTGTACGGGTTCTTGCCGCGGAGGCAGCCAATCTGCCGCTCCCACCGTCCGTGGAGACGGTCGAGGACGCCACGCCCGGGGCCGTGGACGGCTGTGAGCTGCTGGTCGTGCTCGGCGGGGACGGGACGCTGCTGCGCGGCGCGGAGATCTCCCGGGCCTCCGGGGTGCCGATGCTCGGCGTCAACCTCGGCCGGGTCGGCTTCCTCGCCGAGGCCGAGCGCGACGACCTGGACAAGGTGGTCGACCGGGTCGTCACCCGGGCGTACACGGTCGAGGAACGCATGACGATCGATGTCCTGGTGCACAGCAACGGCGACATCGTCCACACCGACTGGGCGCTCAACGAAGCGGCCGTGCAGAAGGTGTCGCCCGAGCGGATGCTCGAAGTCGTCCTGGAGATCGACGGCCGGCCGGTCACCGGATTCGGCTGTGACGGGATCGTCTGTGCGACGCCGACCGGCTCGACGGCGTACGCGTTCTCGGCCGGCGGACCGGTGGTGTGGCCGGAGGTCGAGGCGCTGCTGATGGTCCCGATCAGCGCCCATGCCCTGTTCGCCAAGCCGCTGGTGACGTCGCCGACCTCGGTGCTCGCCGTCGAGGTCCAGCCGCACACGCCGCACGGGGTGCTGTGGTGCGACGGACGCAGGACCGTGGAGCTGCCGGCCGGGGCACGCGTCGAGGTGCGGCGCGGGGCGGTGCCCGTACGGCTGGCGCGGCTGCACCATGCCTCGTTCACGGACCGGCTGGTGGCGAAGTTCGCACTGCCGGTGGCGGGGTGGCGGGGCGCCCCGCACTGATCGCTCGTGGTGCGCCGGATGACCGCGGTGGAACCGCAGGTCGTGGCCGCACGGCGCACGCGAGAGTGAATCCGCGGCCGGGGCCCGTCGCACACCGGGGCCCGGACCTCGTAAGGTCGTGTCCGTGTTGGAGGAGATGCGGATACGGTCGCTCGGGGTCATCGACGACGCGGTGGTGGAGCTGTCGCCCGGTTTCACCGCGGTGACGGGTGAGACCGGCGCGGGCAAGACCATGGTCGTCACCAGCCTGGGACTGCTGCTCGGCGGGCGCGCCGACCCTGCCCTGGTGCGGGTCGGCGCCAAAGCTGCCGTCGTCGAGGGGCGGATCACGGTGTCCGCCGGTGACGCGGTTGCCGTACGGGCCGAGGAGGCCGGGGCCGAACTCGAGGACGGTGCGCTGCTGATCAGCCGTACCGTTTCCGCGGAGGGGCGCTCGCGCGCCCACCTCGGCGGCAGGTCCGTGCCGGTGGGCGTGCTCGCCGAGCTCGCGGACGAACTCGTGGCCGTGCACGGCCAGACCGACCAGCAGGGGCTGCTGAAGCCCGCCCGGCAGCGGCAGGCCCTGGACCGGTACGCGGGCGACGGAGTCGCCGTGCCGCACGCCAAGTACGCGGCGGCGTACCGGCGGCTGCGGGCCGTGGTCACGGAGCTCGACGAGCTGACCACGCGCGCCCGTGAACGCGCCCAGGAAGCGGATCTGCTGCGCTTCGGGCTCGGCGAGATCTCCGGGGTCGAACCTCTGCCCGGTGAGGACGCCGACCTGGCCGCCGAGGCCGAGCGGCTCGGCCACGCCGAAGCGCTCTCCTCCGCTGCCGCCCTGGCGCACGCCGCGCTCGCGGGCAACCCGGAGGACCAGGAGGCCGTCGACGCGACGACTGTCGTCGCGGCCGCCGGGCGGTCGCTGGACGCCGTCCGCGCCCATGACCCGGCGCTGGCCGCGCTCGCCGACCGGATCGGTGAGATCTCCATCCTGCTCGCCGATGTGGCGGGCGAACTGGCCGGGTACGCCGATCAGCTGGACGCCGACCCGTTGCGGCTCGCCGCGGTGGAGGATCGGCGCGCCGCGCTCACCGGGCTGACCCGCAAATACGGCGAGGACATCGCCGCCGTCCTCGCCTGGGCCGAGGACGGGGCCGCCCGGCTCACCGAGCTGGAGGGCGACGACGACCGGATCGGCGAGCTGACGGTTGAACGGGACGCGCTGCGGGCCGAGCTCTCCGGCCTCGGGCAGGCGTTGACCGATGCGCGGACGGCGGCGGCAGCGCTCTTCGCCGAAGCGGTGACCGCGGAACTGGCCTCGCTCGCCATGCCGCACGCCCGGGTCTCGTTCGACATCCGGCAGACTGACGCGGCGGACGAGGCGTCCGGCATCGAGATCGGCGGGCGGAGCGTCGTCTACGGTCCGTCCGGCGCCGACGACGTCGAGCTGCTGCTGGCCCCGCACCCCGGCGCCCAGCCCCGGCCGATCGCCAAGGGTGCGTCGGGCGGTGAGCTGTCCCGGGTGATGCTGGCTGTCGAGGTGGTGTTCGCGGGCTCCGACCCCGTGCCCACGTATCTATTCGACGAGGTCGACGCGGGTGTCGGCGGCAAGGCGGCCGTCGAGGTCGGGCGGCGGCTGGCGAAGCTCGCCAGGTCCGCGCAGGTGGTCGTCGTCACACACCTGCCGCAGGTGGCGGCGTTCGCCGACCGTCAGCTGCTGGTCGAGAAGACGGTCGACGGGTCGGTGACCAGCAGTGGTGTCACGGTCCTGGAGGGCGAGGACCGGGTACGGGAACTGTCCCGGATGCTTGCGGGGCAGGAGGACTCGGAGACGGCCCGGGCGCATGCGGAGGAGCTGCTGGCCACGGCGCGGGCGGACGGGTAGGGGCGACGCGGCCCCCGTGCTCCGGTCCGGGACCGGATCAGCGGGCTCGCCGAGGCGCTGTCGGGCCGCTGACACGGCAATATCGCACCACTGTCCTCACCCGTCCGGGTGGTAACGTCCGCCCGGTTGTCGCCGCACACACCGGAACAACGGCCCGACGGTCCCGGAACGTGCGTACGGACTGGCATCCTTGGCGGTGCACATACCGCCGACTCGGGAGCTCCGGGAGCCATTCAACGTGTCACAGCTGCGTACGGTCCAAGTCCTGGGCGGCGGCAGTGCGGGCAGCAGCGCTCACGTCGGCTCGCTGGCCGCAGGGCTGGTGGCGAGAGGCGTGCAGGTCACTGTCTGCGCCCCGGCCGAACTGGACCGCGCCTACGACTTCTCCGGTACCGGGGCCCGCTTCGTCCCCGTACCGCGACGCAGTGACCCGGCCGCCGTCGCCGCGCTGCGGGCGGCGTGTGCGGGGGCGGACGTGGTCCATGCGCACGGGCTGCACGCCGCCGTACGCGCCGGTCTTGCGCTCGGCGGTCGCCGCACACCGCTGGTCCTGACCTGGCACACCCGGGCGTACGCCGAGGGTGCCCGCAACCGGTTGCTCCACCTGCTGGAGCGAAGGGCCGCCCGGGCTGCGGCCGTTGTGCTCGGCACGTCGTCGGATCTGGTCGACCGCGCCCGGCGCCGAGGTGCGCGTGACGCCCGCCTCGCGCCGGTCGCCGTTCCCGTGCAACGACGCCCCGCTCTGCTCCACGGCGGCAAGGCTCGTGCCGAACTCGGTGTGGTGGAACGGCCGTTACTCGTCTCCGTAGGCAGTCTCGTACCGCATCGCGGGTACGGCACGCTGCTCGACGCGGCACGGATGTGGCGCCAACTCGACCCCGTGCCCCTGCTGGTCATCGCGGGGGAGGGACGGGACCGGGGTGCCCTGCAGCGGCGGATCCGGAACGAGGATCTGCCCGCCAGACTGATCGGCGGGCGGGACGACATCGCCGGACTCCTCGCCGCCGCGGACCTGGCCGTGCTGCCGAGCCGTTGGGAGGCGCGGTCGGTGCTGGCGCAGGAGGCGCTGCGGCTGGGGGTGCCGCTGGTCGCCACCGCGGTGGGCGGGGTGCCCGAACTCGTGGGGGACGCGGCAGAACTTGTGCCGTACGGGAACGCGGAGGCACTGGCCCGGGTCGTGGCGCGGCTGCTGAGAGATCCGGCGGCGCGCGAGCGGATGGCTGCTGCGGGGCGGGTGCAGGCGGCGAGTTGGCCCACGGAGGACGACACGATCGCGCAAGTGCTGAGCGTGTACGACGAGTTGGCTCAGCCGTCGGCGGGTGCGCGGGTGCGGTGACGTGGGGTGCCGCCGAGGGGGCCGGTGGTCGTTCTGCCCTCAATCGCCCGATGGGCTCGATGTGGCGTGGCGGCGGGCTCTCAGGGCCAGGCTCAGGGCCAGGACCGTCTGGGGGTCGTCCAGGTCCGTGCCGAGCAGCTCGCCGATGCGGGCCAGGCGGTTGTAGAGCGTCTGGCGGTTCAGGTGCAGGTCGCGTGCCGTCTCCGCCTTGCGGCCCGCGTGGGCGAGATACGACTCCAGGGTGGGCAGCAGCGGTGGGCGCGACGTGCGGTCGTGGTCGCGCAGCGGGCCGATCGCCCGGTCCACGAACGCCGCCAGGTCCGGGTGGTTCCGCAGCCGCCACAGAAGCAGGTCGATGTCCAGGCGCCGGGCGTCGTACCAGGGCCGGTCGCCGAGGCCCTGCGCGGCCGTTGCCGTCTCCGCCGCGTGCCGCAGGCCCGCTCCGGCCGCCGCCCAGCCGCCCGCGACCCCGACCACCACGACCGGTGGATGCGAGCCGGCCCGTTCCAGACCGGCCCGTTCGACGCCCGCGCGCAGCGCCGCCGCGACCCGGTCGGCCACCGCCGTGCGCTCCGTCTCGGACCGCAGCCCGAGCAGCAGCGGAACCCGGCCCTCCACGGGTCGTACGCCGAGCAGTACCGGCACTCCCACCGACGACAGCTCCTCCAGGACCGCGCGCGCCAGCAGCGCCCAGTTGCCCGACGGGGACAGCTCGGGGGCCAGCCGCATCACCACGGGGAGCATCGGCGCCTCGCCCGGCTTGAAGCCCAGTACGCGTGCCTGTGCGGGAGCGTCCTCCGGCGTGATCCGGCCCTCCGCGAGGTCCGTCAGGAAGTCGCCGCGGCCGCGGGCGGCGAGCTCCTCCTCCTGGCGGGCCTGCATCAGCACCACGGCGAGAATGCCCGCCGCCCGCTCGGCCGCCATCCGGTGCACGGTCACCAGCGGCCCGGACACGGCGAGCAGCACCAGCCTGGCCCGTACTGCACCGGATCCCGGACCGCCGCCCGGCACATCCACCAGCACCGCGCCCGTGGGCGGTGTCTCGCGGGCCGCCCGGCCGCCGCGCATCCCGTCCCAGACCTGGAGCGGATCGGCGGAGACCGGGCCGGAGCCGGGGCCCGCCGCGTACAGCAGCTGACCGTCCGCCGTCTCCAGGAAGACCGGGTTGGCGGTGAAGTCCGCCAAAATGCCGAGCACTTGCGGGACCCCGCCGCCCCCGAGCAGCGCCTCCGTACACCGTCGGTGCACGTCCTCGGCCTGCCGCAGCAGTGCGTAGTGGCCGTTGACGATCTCGGTGTGGATCTCCTCGGTCACCGTCACGAACGGCACCTCGCGGTGCAGCTGCACGAGCGGCAGACCGGCGGTCCGTGCGGCGTCCACGATCGAGGCGGGCAGCCTGCTGAACCGCGGCCCGAGCTCCACCACCAGGGCGGCGATGCCCCGGTCGGCGAGCCTGCGCACGAAGGTGCGCTGCTCGGCGGGCCGGGTGCCGAGGCCCAGGCCGGTGGTGAGCAGCAGTTCACCGCCCTTGAGCAGCGAGGCGATGTTCGGGACCTCGCCCGCGTGCACCCAGCGCACCGTGCGGCCCAGCCGGTCCGCGCCGGCCACCACCTCGGGGAGTCCGCTGCGCAGCCCCGGCAGCTCGAGGGCGCGCTGCACGGTGATGCCGCCTTGGTTCTCCACTGGTCCGGGCCTCGTGCTTCCGTTCGCGTCGGGCGGGCTGTCGCTCTGACCAGGAAGGTACCGGCCGGACGGCGGGCGGGCGTCGTCGGGGGAGTTCATCGGCCGACGGAGGCCGGCTCGACGTTGTGGTTGAGATGGAACACATTGTCGGGGTCGTACGTGGCCTTGACCGCCGCGAGGCGGGCGTAGTTCTCGGCGCCGAGTCCGGCGACGACCCGGTCCTCGCCCTCGCGCCCGATGAAGTTGAGGTAGACGGCGCCGCTGGACCAGGGGCGGACATCGGCGCGCACGCGGCGTACCCACTGCTTGCCGCGCTCGTCGTCGGACGGGCTCTCCCAGATGCCGAAGGGGTGCACCGCCCAGCGGGCGGCGCGCCACGGCAGCGGGTAGTCGGCGGGGCCCCGGGCCACGGCGCCGCCCATCGGGAAGAGGACGTGCTGTGAGTTGGAGGGGACCGGCATGTCGGGGGCGCGGGCGCAGAACAGGTCCACCGCCCCGTCCGGGAGGCTGTCGAGATACTCGGCGGACCAGTAGTTCCGCAGTCCCGGCGGGTCGTCGAGCATGCACTGCAGCTCCGCGTAAGGAATGTCGGAGATCACCTCCGCCTCGTGGTCGATGGCGAGGACCGGCCGGGACACGTCGAGGGCCTCGCCCAGCGGGCCCGTCCAGGTGACCAGGACCGCGCAGATGAGCGTGGAGACCAGATGCTTCGGTACGAAGTCCTCCGGCGGCCCGGTGAAGTAGAGGAAGGCACCGCCCGCCCTGTCCGGCGCGGAGGTCATCAAGTCGCGGTACGCACGCATGACTTCGGGCCCGTCCTCGGGGCGGTACAGCAGCATCACGTAGGACATGGCGGGCAGCTCGTACAGATTCAGCGTGAGGGAGGTGACGACGCCGAAGTTTCCGCCGCCGCCGTGCAGTGCCCAGAAGAGCTCCGGGTTCTCGTCGAGGCTCGCGTGGACGGTGCTGCCGTCCGCCGTCACCAGTTCGGCGGCCAGCAGGTTGTCGCAGGCCAGACCGAAGCCGCGCTCCAGCCAGCCGGAGCCGCCGCCGAGCACGAAGCCGCCCACGCCGGTGGTGGATACCCGGCCGCCGGTGGTCGCCAGGCCGTACGCCTGGGTGGCCCGGTCCAGATCCCTCATGAGGGTGCCACCGCCGATACGTGCCGCCTGGTCGGCCGGGGAGACGGTCACGTCGTTCATACGGCGCAGGTCGACCACCAGGCCGCCGTCCGTGGACGACATGCCCGCGACGCTGTGGCCGCCGCCACGGACCGCGATCTCCAGACCGTGCTCGCGCGCGTACCGCACGGACCGTGCCACGTCGGACTCCGACGCGCACTGGGCGACCACCGCGGGCCGCCGGTCGATCATGCTGTTGAAGACCGTGCGCGCCGCGTCGTATCCGGGGTCACCGGGAGCGAAGGCCTCGCCGGTGAAGTCCCGGCGCAGACCGTCCAGGGCGCTGTCCGTCGTACTGCTGATGCCGGTGGTGCGGGGCGTCATGATGCCCCCTTCCGAGGGCGTGACAGGTCCTTTCCATCCTAGGTCCGTGTCCGCGAAGTCTCGCCCGGCCCAGGCCGGCGCACACGGTCCTGCCACGCCGTCCGTCGGTCAGCCCACGTACGCCCCGCTCGCGGTCAGCCGCAGCGCCGTGTCGATCAGAGGGACGTGGCTGAATGCCTGCGGGAAGTTCCCCACCTGACGCTGCAGCCGCGAATCCCACTCCTCCGCCAGCAGCCCCAGATCGTTGCGCAGCGACAGCAGCCGCTCGAACAGCTGGCGTGCCTCGTCGACCCGCCCGATCATCGCCAGGTCGTCCGCCAGCCAGAACGAGCACGCCAGGAACGCTCCCTCGTCGCCCTCCAGGCCGTCGACGCCCGCGTCCTCGCCCGTGGTGGGGTAGCGCAGCACGAACCCGTCCTCCGTGGACAGCTCCCGCTGGATCGCCTCGATCGTGCCGATCACACGCTTGTCGTCCGGCGGCAGGAAGCCCATCTGCGGGATCAGCAGCAGAGACGCGTCCAGCTCCTTCGACCCGTAGGACTGGGTGAAGGTGTTCCGTTCCTTGTCGTAGCCGTTCTCGCAGACGTCGCGGTGGATGTCGTCGCGCAGCTCGCGCCACCGCTCCAGCGGCCCGTCGGTGTCCCCGGACTCGATCAGCTTGATGGTGCGGTCGACGGCGACCCAGGCCATCACCTTGGAGTGGACGAAGTGGCGGCGCGGCCCGCGCACCTCCCAGATGCCCTCGTCCGGCTCGTCCCAGTGGTTCTCCAGGTACTCGATCAGCTTGAGCTGGAGCCCTGTTGCGTAGTCGTTGCGGGTCAGGCCCGTCATGTGCGCGAGGTGCAGAGCCTCGGTGACCTCGCCGTACACATCGAGCTGCAGCTGGTTCGCCGCGCCGTTGCCGACCCGGACCGGGCCGGAGTTCTCGTAACCGGGCAGCCAGTCCAGCTCGGCCTCGCCCAGCTCGCGCTCGCCCGCGATGCCGTACATGATCTGCAGGTTCTCCGGGTCGCCCGCGACCGCCCGCAGCAGCCACTCACGCCAGGCGCGGGCCTCCTCGCGGTAGCCGGTGCGCAGCAGCGAGGAGAGGGTGATCGCGGCGTCGCGCAGCCAGGTGTAGCGGTAGTCCCAGTTGCGCGAGCCGCCGATGTCCTCCGGCAGCGAGGTGGTCGGCGCGGCGACGATGCCGCCGGTCGGGGCGTACGTCAGGGCCTTCAGAGTGATCAGCGAGCGGACCACCGCCTCCCGGTACGGGCCGTGGTACGTGCACTGCTCGACCCACTCGCGCCAGAAGTCCTCGGTCGCCTCCAGCGCGCCCTCGGGGTCCGGCAGCGCGGGCGGCTCCCGGTGCGAGGGCTGCCAGCTGAGGGTGAACTCGATCCGGTCGCCCGGTGCGACGGTGAAGTCGGAGTACGTCGTCAGGTTCTCGCCGAACGTGTCGGCGGGCGTGTCCAGCCAGACGGAGTCCGGGCCGGCCACCGCGACGGTACGGCTGTCGACCCGGTGCACCCACGGGATCACCCGCCCGTAGCTGAACCGCATCCGCAGCTCGGAGCGCATCGACACCCGGCCGCTGATCCCTTCCACGATCCGGATCAGTTGCGGTGCACTGTCACGTGGGGGCATGAAATCGGTCACCCGGACCGTGCCGCGCGGCGTGTCCCACTCCGATTCCAGGATCAGGGAGTCGCCGCGATAGCGCCGCCGGTCCGCGCGCGGCGGTTCGGACCCCGCCGCGTGCGCGGGGCCCAGGCGCCAGAAGCCGTGCTCCTCGGTACCCAGCAGTCCCGCGAAGACGGCATGCGAATCGAAGCGGGGCAGGCAGAGCCAGTCCGCCGTACCGTCCCGGCAGACCAGGGCGGCGGTCTGCATGTCTCCGATGAGTGCGTAATCCTCGATGCGCCCGGCCACGTGCATCTCCAGTCGAACGGCCACGTCGCCCCGTGGGGCGCTTACTGCGGGTAAAAAGGTCGTTGCAAGGGGTTGTTGTGGGGAGCCGAGGGCTCGAATGGGTCGCCCGGCTGCGAGTGTCCGAGCAGGATACGACGCACGCCCATGATCCGCGCGACGGTCCAGGTAACACCTCTGAGCCGATCGGGTGGGGCCCGAACACAATGTGGTGATCTTGCGAGGCCGGTGCGCCGGGCGTGGCCGGAAGCAGGCTCCCCGAGTCGCTGATACCCTGGTAGCCCGTGGACCGGTGGTCGTCAGCAACAGCGGACGAGGCCCCCGAACCGCAGCGACGGCACCTTCGGAGTCTCCGGATGGCAACGCCGGTACGCACCTCAAGATCCGCGACCACGGGAGCCCCCTTTGGCTATGCAGCCCACATCCACGACGACCAAGCACATCTTCGTCACCGGGGGTGTCGCCTCCTCCCTCGGCAAGGGTCTGACTGCCTCCAGCCTGGGTGCCCTGCTCAAGGCGCGGGGCCTTCGGGTCACGATGCAGAAGCTCGACCCGTACCTCAACGTCGACCCGGGCACGATGAACCCGTTCCAGCACGGCGAGGTGTTCGTCACCAACGACGGCGCCGAGACCGACCTGGACATCGGCCACTACGAGCGCTTCCTCGACGTCGACCTCGACGGCTCCGCCAACGTCACGACCGGCCAGGTGTACTCGCAGGTCATCGCCAAGGAGCGGCGCGGTGAGTACCTCGGTGACACCGTCCAGGTCATCCCGCACATCACCAACGAGATCAAGCACCGCATCCGCCGCATGGCGACCGACGACGTCGACGTCGTCATCACCGAGGTCGGCGGCACGGTCGGCGACATCGAGTCGCTGCCTTTCCTGGAGACCGTCCGCCAGGTCCGTCACGAGGTCGGCCGGGACAACGTCTTCGTCGTGCACATCTCGCTGCTGCCGTACATCGGCCCGTCCGGCGAGCTGAAGACCAAGCCCACCCAGCACTCGGTCGCGGCGCTGCGGAACATCGGTATTCAGCCGGACGCGATCGTGCTGCGCGCCGACCGTGACGTACCGACCGCCATCAAGCGCAAGATCTCGCTGATGTGCGACGTCGACGAGGCCGCCGTGGTGGCCTGTGTGGACGCCAAGTCGATCTACGACATCCCGAAGGTGCTGCACACCGAGGGCCTGGACGCGTACGTCGTGCGCAAGCTCGACCTGCCGTTCCGCGACGTCGACTGGACCACCTGGGACGACCTGCTGGACCGTGTCCACAACCCCGACCACGAGGTCTCCGTCGCGCTCGTCGGCAAGTACATCGACCTGCCCGACGCGTATCTCTCGGTCACCGAGGCCATCCGGGCCGGCGGCTTCGCGAACAAGGCCCGCGTCAAGGTCAAGTGGGTCGCCTCCGACGACTGCAAGACCCCGGTCGGCGCCGCCAGGCAGCTCTCCGACGTCGACGCGATCTGCGTGCCCGGCGGGTTCGGCGACCGCGGTGTCAACGGCAAGATCGGCGCCATCCAGTACGCCCGCGAGAACAAGGTGCCGCTGCTCGGTCTCTGCCTCGGCCTGCAGTGCATCGTGATCGAGGCGGCGCGCAACCTCGCCGAGATCCCCGACGCCAACTCCACCGAGTTCGACGCCGCCACCTCCCACCCGGTCATCTCGACGATGGAGGAGCAGCTCGCGTACGTCGAGGGCGCCGGCGACCTGGGCGGCACCATGCGGCTCGGCCTGTACCCGGCGAAGCTCGCCGAGGGCTCGCTGGTCCGTGAGGCGTACGACGACCAGCCGTACGTGGAGGAGCGTCACCGCCACCGCTACGAGGTCAACAACGCCTACCGTGCCGAGCTGCAGAAGAAGGCCGGTCTGGTCTTCTCCGGCACGTCCCCGGACAACAAGCTCGTCGAGTACGTCGAGTACCCGCGCGAGATCCACCCCTACCTGGTCGCCACCCAGGCGCACCCGGAGCTCCGGTCCCGGCCGACCCGCCCGCACCCGCTCTTCGCGGGCCTGGTCAAGGCGGCTGTCGAGCGCAAGACCGGCAGCAAGCAGGGCACCACGTCGGGCAAGTAGTCCGACGGCAGGCAGGCGTTACCGTTGACCGGGGTACGGATCCACTGAGGGTCCGTACCCCGGTTTCTGTTTTTTTGTGGGAGGACGTAGATGGGTATCCAGGACACGCCCGAGGAGTGGCCGGTCACCGCGACCGAGACCCCTTTCACGGGCAACAAGACCAGCGTCCGCACCGACGACGTGGTGATGCCCGATGGCTCCGTCGTACGCCGCGACTACCAGGTCCACCCCGGATCGGTCGCCGTGCTCGCGCTGGACGACGCGGGCCGGGTCCTCGTACTGCGGCAGTACCGGCACCCCGTGCGGCACAAGCTCTGGGAGATCCCGGCCGGACTGCTCGACATCCCCGGTGAGAACCCGCTGCACGCGGCGCAGCGCGAGCTCTACGAGGAGGCGTACGTCAAGGCCGAGGACTGGCGGGTGCTGACCGACGTCTACACCACGCCCGGCGGCTGCGACGAAGCGGTACGGATCTTCCTCGCCCGGAATCTCTCCGAGGCCGACGGCGAGCGCTTCGAGGTCTCCGAGGAGGAGGCCGACATGGAGCTGGCCCGGGTGGAGCTCAAGGAGCTCGTGCGGGGGGTGCTCGCCGGGGAGCTGCACAACAACTGTCTGGTGGTGGGGGTCCTCTCGCTCGCGGCGGTGCTCGGCGGCGACGGGATCGACTCGCTGCGGCCGGCGGAGGCGCCATGGCCGGCCAGGCCGTTCGAGGTCTGAGGTCCCGTCGGTTCGTCGGCCGCGACGGTCAGTTGCGACGAACGGGGGTCCTTTGATCGGACAAAATGCTGATCCGATCGGGGGACCTCCCCGCCGCGCTCCACCCTGCTCGCACATCCGCCTGAACTACGCTCGGAACGCCCTGGCCGGAGTCCCGGCGGGCAACGCGTGCAGCGAAGTGGAGCGTGGCCCGTGACGGATCAGGCGGTGGACACCAGCGGCCCGGCAACGGCAGCGGGGACCGAGGGGCCGTCCGTCGCCGCCCCACGCCAATTCTTCGGCCGCGAACGCGAGTTGAAGGCACTGAAGGCCGACATCGAACGCGCCGGACTGGACACCCTGGCCGGTCGCAAAGCGGCCCGTGCCCGAGTCCTGCTGATCGCCGGACGCCCCGGCTCCGGGCGCACCGCACTCGCCGAGGAACTCACCCGCGTACTGCTGGACACCGGCGACTACCCCGACGGGCTGCTCCGGGCCCGGCTCACCGACCTCGGCGGCGCCCCTGTCCCCACCGAGCGCATCGCCCGCGACCTGCTCGACCAGCTGGAGGTCGCCGGCCCGCCCGGCGCGGACGGGGACGAACTGTCCCAGCTGGTCCGCGAGGCCCTCGTCGGCCGCCACGTCCTGCTGCTGCTCGACGACGCGGCCGACGCCGAACAGGTCGACCCGCTGCTGCCGGACAATCCGGACTGCCTGGTGGTCGCCACTGCCCAGGGCCCGCTCACCGGCATCCCCGGTGTCCGCCCCTGCACCATCGGCGGCCTCGATGCGGCCTCCGCGGTCCAGCTGCTGGCCGGCGCCATCGGCCAGGTCAGGATCACGGTGGACCCGCGGACCGCCGAGAGCCTCGCCGAGGAGTGCGGCGGACAGCCCGCCGCTCTGGTCATGATCGGCGGCTGGCTCGCCGCCCACCCCATGGCATCGGTCGCCGATGTCACCAAGCAGCTGCGCGAGCTGCCGGACGACGAGCAGCCCACCGGCGCCCGCCCGCTGGCCCGCGCCTTCCGGCTGGTCTACGAGTCCCTGCCGCAGACCGCGGGCCTGATACTGCGACTGCTCGCGCTCGCCCCCGCCGGGCTCGCCGACGCCCACACCGCGTCCGCGCTGGCCGGCTGCTCGGTCTCGGCCGCCCAGTCGACCCTCGACGACTTCGTCCGGCTGGGCCTGCTGCGTACCAATGGCGCGGAGCTGCCGCAGTACGAGGTGCCCGGCTGCCTAGCCCCGCTGCTCCGGGCGCTGCTCGCCGACCGGGACCGGCCGGCCGAGATCCAACTCGCCAGGGCCCGGATGCTGGAGCGGACCGTGCGCCAGCTCCAGTCCTGCCGGGCCATCACCGAACCGGATAGTTCCACGGCCCGTCGGAAGCTTGCCGGCCTGCCGAGCTCGCTGCGCTTTCCGCACCCCGAGGCGGCCGCCGCCTGGCTGCGGATCCGCCGGCCTGCCCTGCTCGCCTCCGCCCGGATCGCCGTCGAGGACGGTGAACTCGACACCCTGGCGCGAAGGCTGGTGGCCGCGCTGGTGCGGGCGCTGGCCGTGCACCAGGGCACCGAGGCCGCCGCATCCGATCTGTACGGACTGCACGGACTGGTCCTGGCCGTCGCCGAGCGGCGCGAGCTGCCCCGCGAACGGGCCGCCGCACTGCTCAATCTCGCCGATCTGGACGCCAGGACCGGCCGTACGCGGGAGGCGCTGGCCCGCTACCGGGCGGCGCTGGACGCCGGACGGACGGCGAAGGACCCGTACGCGACCGGCAGGGCGATGGAATCCGTAGGCGGCGCCTACGCCGAGCTGGGGGACTTCCACCGGGCCTCCGACTGGTACGGCCGGGCGCTCGCGCAGCGGCTCACCCATGGTGAGCTCGCCGACGAGGCGCGGCTGTACGGGCGGCTCGGCTCCGTCCACACCTACGCCGGGCGGTACGGCGAGGCGCTGCGGAACTGGCGGGCCGCGGCGGCCGGGTACCGCAGGCTCGGCGACCTGGCCGCCCAGGCGCGGGCGCTCAGCGAGGCCGCGCGGGTGCAGGAGTACGCGGGGCGGCCGCAGGAGTCGCTGCGCACCTGTCAGGAGGCCGTCGAGTGGGCTCGTCAGGCCAAGGACGTACGGCTGCAGGCCGCGCTGGAGCTCCGGCTGGCGGACACGCTCGACCGGCTCGGCGACCCGGCTGCGGCCCGGTTGCACCGCGGTACGGCGCAGAGACTGCTGGACAAGGAGGGGTCCACCTACGAAATCCGTAGTGTGCCCACTGAAAATTAATGCTTTGTAAGGCTAGACAGCGGGAAGCCCTTCATTAAACTGGCCCTGCCGCGTACGATCGCGGTGTCTCCATTTACACTGTGTGTATCCGGGTATGCACCTCTATGCCCGGAGAGCCCTCTGAGTCAAGGACCGTGATCGACGTGAAGGTCGGTATCCCCCGCGAAGTCAAGAACAACGAGTTCCGCGTGGCCATCACGCCCGCCGGTGTGCATGAGCTCGTCCGCAACGGCCACCAGGTCGTCGTCGAGCAGAACGCCGGTGCCGGGTCCTCGATCATGGACGAGGAGTACATCGCCGCGGGGGCGCAGATCCTTCCCACCGCCGACGAGGTCTGGGCCACCGCCGACCTGCTCCTGAAGGTCAAGGAGCCGGTTGCCGAGGAGTACCACCGCCTCCGCAAGGACCAGACGCTCTTCACCTACCTGCACCTCGCCGCCTCCCGCGAGTGCACGGACGCGCTGCTGGAGTCCGGCACCACGGCGATTGCGTACGAGACCGTCGAGACCGCGAACCGCGCGCTGCCGCTGCTCGCCCCGATGTCCGAGGTCGCGGGCCGGCTGGCCCCGCAGGTCGGTGCGTACCACCTGATGCGCTCGGTCGGCGGCCGCGGCGTACTGCCGGGCGGCGTCCCGGGTACCGCGCCCGCCGAGGCCGTCGTCATCGGTGGCGGCGTCTCCGGCTGGAACGCCACGCAGATCGCCGTCGGTCTCGGCTTCCATGTCACGCTGCTCGACAAGGACATCAACAAGCTGCGCGAGGCCGACAAGGTCTTCGGTACCAGGGTGAAGACGGTCGTCTCCAACGCCTTCGAGCTGGAGAGGGCGGTCATCGAGGCCGACCTCGTCATCGGTGCCGTGCTGATCCCCGGCGCGAAGGCCCCGAAGCTGGTCACCAACGAGCTCGTCGCCAAGATGAAGCCCGGAAGTGTACTTGTCGACATTGCAATCGATCAGGGCGGCTGCTTCGAGGACTCGCACCCGACGACGCACGCCGAGCCGACCTTCACGGTCCACAACTCGGTCTTCTACTGCGTCGCCAACATGCCGGGTGCGGTGCCGAACACCTCCACGTACGCGCTCACCAACGCCACGCTGCCGTACATCCTGGAGCTCGCCAACCGCGGCTGGACGGAGGCGCTTCGCCGCGACGCCGCGCTCGCCAAGGGCCTCAACACCCATGAGGGCCAGGTCGTTTACCGCGAGGTGGCGCAGGCGCACGGTCTGGAGCACGTCGAGCTGAGCACGCTTCTCGGCTGACGGGTCAACACCTTTCGTCAACCTCACGCGTCCGGCCGGACCTTGCCGAGCAAGGTCCGGCCGGACGCGTGTCGGGCCCCTGTGGGAGCATTGTCCAACTCGCCTCGAACGTAACCCTTTACCCGTTTCGTGCAGCGGTGAAATGTGCGCCGGAGTGACCTTGCGCCCTTGACAGAGGGGTGTTCGATTGCCGACACATCGGGCCGGGTCCGGCGGATTGTGTTGCTGCGAACCGGTGACACGCCATAGAGTCGCCAATCGTCGGCATGGTGTCACGCTGACCTATCGATAAGTTTCCTGGTCACGTCCAAGGAGGTAAGACGACTTGTGAATGAGTCGACATTTACTCCCGGGGGTGTTCAACCAGGGATGCCTGCACGGGGCCAGAGCCCGATCGGGCTGGAGGCTGTCGGCTCCGTCGCTGTCCGCACCTTCGCCACCCACCAGCACATGACGACAGCCCCCCAGATGATGGACGGCCTAAACGTGAACGCCATGGCCGGCAACGAGAGTGGCCGAGAGACCGCCCACTTCGCCGACTTCGACGAGGTGCCCCAGGGGCACTTCTACGACCCCGACGCCGAGTACGAGCCCGATCCGGAGTACGCGGCCACCCTCGCGCCCGACGCTGCCCGTCAGCGCCGCGAGCGGATCGGCCCGACCGGCCGGCCCCTGCCCTACTTCCCGATCCCGGGCCCGCTGACCGATCACGGTCCCGCGAAGATCATCGCGATGTGCAACCAGAAGGGTGGCGTCGGCAAGACCACGTCGACCATCAACCTCGGTGCCGCACTCGCGGAGTACGGACGCCGTGTCCTGCTCGTCGACTTCGACCCGCAGGGAGCCCTGTCGGTCGGTCTCGGCGTCAACCCGATGGAGCTCGACCTCACCGTCTACAACCTGCTCATGGAGCGGGGCATGGCGGCCGATGAGGTCCTCCTGAAGACCGCCGTGCCCAACATGGACCTCCTGCCGAGCAACATCGACCTGTCGGCCGCCGAAGTGCAGCTGGTCAGTGAGGTGGCCCGGGAGTCCACGCTGCAGCGCGCCCTGAGGCCGCTGATGGCCGACTACGACTACATCGTGATCGACTGTCAGCCCTCGCTGGGCCTGCTCACGGTGAACGCCCTGACGGCGGCTCACAAGGTGATAGTGCCGCTCGAGTGCGAGTTCTTCGCACTCCGTGGTGTGGCGCTGCTCACCGAGACCATCGAGAAGGTGCAGGAGCGGCTCAACCCGGAGCTGGAGCTCGACGGCATTCTCGCCACCATGTACGACTCCCGTACGGTGCACAGCCGCGAGGTCCTCGCGCGGGTCGTCGAGGCCTTCGACGAGCACGTCTACCACACGGTGATCGGGCGCACGGTGCGCTTCCCGGAGACCACGGTCGCCGGTGAGCCCATCACCACGTACGCCTCCAACTCGGTCGGTGCAGCCGCCTATCGCCAGCTCGCCAGGGAGGTGCTCGCCCGGTGTCACGCCGAGTGAGTCTGCCCGGGGCCGACGAACTGTTCCGCACCACCGGGGGGATGGGGCTGCAGTCCTCGTCCCCCGCGGACCGGCGGCGCAAGGCGAACGGCGAGGCGCGGGTGCCGGCTCCGGCCGGTGAGAGCGATTCCGCGGCGGACGGATCCGGGGCGTCCGGGAGCGCGACCGAGACCGGTCGAGCCGGGACCGTACCGTCCGGGGAGGAGCACTCGGCGGCGGACGCCGACGCGGGGGACTCCCGCAGCCGGGGCGGGGAGAACGACCGGGGGGCGGCCGCTCAGGCGGGCCGTCGGCCCCAGCCCTCGTCCGGGACACCGTCCGCCACGCAGCAGGAGGCCGTTCCGGCCGTCCAGCAGCAGCGCAGGCGCGGAGGCGGACGCGGGGCGAACCGGCGGCCCAGCGGCCGGGAACGCCACGACGAGAAGATCACCGTCTATGTCTCGGCCGAGGAACTGATGGACCTCGAACACGCGCGGCTCGTACTGCGCGGCGAGCACGGGCTCGCCGTCGACCGCGGGCGGATCGTCCGCGAGGCGGTCGCCGTCGTTCTCGCGGACCTGGAGTCGCGGGGCGACGCGAGCATCCTCGTACGGCGGCTGCGCGGCCGCTGACCGGTACGGCGGGCCGGTAGCCTGCCCGGGGGGCCGTCGCCGAGCGGCCCGGCCTCCGTACGGCCCACCGCCCGCCCGTATCCGCCGCCGCACCCTGGACCCCCATGCCGACGACCGACGAGCCCGCCCGCACGCCCCGGCGCCCCCTGGGGCGCGGTCCGGGGGACCGGCCTGCGCCGTCCGCGGCCGGGGCCGCGGTGGTGGAGGGCTCCGCAGGTGTGTCCCCCGCCCCGGCCCTCCCCGGCACCGTGGAGGCGTCCCCGGGCCCCTCGACCGCCGTCACGGAGGCCGCCGCGACGCCTGCGGCCCCCGCCGACACCGTCGGCCCTTCGGCCCCCGCTGAAACCGCCGCCTCCGGGGCCCCCGCCGACGACGGACGGTTCACCGTTCGGCTGGCCAACTTCGAGGGGCCGTTCGATCTTCTTCTGCAGCTCATCTCCAAGCACAAGCTCGATGTGACCGAGGTCGCCCTCTCCAAGGTCACCGACGAGTTCATGGTCCACATCCGGGCCATGGGGGTGGACTGGGATCTCGACCAGACCACCGAGTTCCTCGTGGTCGCCGCGACTCTGCTCGATCTCAAGGCCGCGCGGCTGCTGCCCACCGCCGAGGTGGAGGACGAGGCCGATCTCGCGCTGCTCGAAGCGCGGGACCTGCTCTTCGCGAGGCTCCTGCAGTACCGCGCGTACAAACGCATCGCGGAGATCTTCAGCGCCCGCCTGGAGTCCGAGGGGCGGCGCTTTCCCCGGACCGTGGGGCTGGAGCCGCACCATGCCGAGCTGCTGCCCGAGGTGGTGATCAGCATCGGCGCCGAGGGGTTCGCCCGGCTCGCCGTGAAAGCGATGCAGCCGAAGCCCAAGCCGCAGGTGTACGTCGATCACATCCACGCCCCGCTGGTCAGCGTGCGCGAGCAGGCCGAGATCGTCGTGGCGCGGCTGCGGGAAGCGGGGGAGATCACTTTCCGGGGGCTCACCGAGGACGCCCCGGACACCCTCACCGTCGTCGCCCGGTTCCTGGCGCTGCTGGAGCTGTACCGGGAGAAGGTCGTCACCCTCGACCAGGAGGAGGCGCTCGGCGAGCTCATGGTGCGCTGGGCCGGGGGAGAGGAGGCCGAGCCCGTGGTGACGGACGAGTTCGATCAAGAGGTGCAGGACATGGACGTACAAGAGGATGTGCAGGCATGAGCGAGCAGCGCCCCACCGGTGCGAGCACCGTCGCGGATCTTGAGCTCAAGCCCGCCCTGGAGGCCGTTCTCATGGTCGTCGACGAACCCGCCACCGAGGAACACCTCGCCAAGGTGCTGGAGCGGCCCCGGCGGGCCGTCGCCGACGCGCTGCGGGAGCTGGCCGACGAGTACACCGTGCAGCGCCGCGGTTTCGATCTCCGGCTGGTCGCGGGCGGCTGGCGCTTCTACACGCGCCCGGAGTACGCGGAGGCCGTCGAGGGCTTTGTGCTGGACGGCCAGCAGGCCCGGCTCACCCAGGCGGCTCTGGAGACCCTCGCGGTGGTCGCCTACCGCCAGCCGGTCAGCCGTTCACGCGTCTCCGCGGTGCGCGGTGTGAACTGTGACGGCGTGATGCGGACCCTCCTGCAGAGGGGCCTGGTCGAGGAAGCGGGCGCGGAACCCGAAACAGGTGCGATCCTGTACAGGACGACGAACTACTTTCTGGAGCGGATGGGCCTGCGTGGCCTGGATGAGCTCCCGGAGCTCGCGCCCTTCCTCCCCGAGGCGGACGCGATCGAGGCTGAGACGCTAGAGGGTGTGCCGTCGTTCGATCCGGACGCACCGGACACCCCGGATACTCACGCAGACGACAAGACGGAATTTTGATGCGAAGCAGTGGCAGGAACAGCGGAAGCGGCAGCGGCAAGAGCGGCGGCAACCGGAACCCCCGGGGTGGCGGCGCCGGGCGCGACGACAGGCAGGACAAGCGTCCCCGCCGGCCCCGCCCCGAGGAGCGCCGCTACGACGTGGGCGGCACCGGCGCCGGCGAGCAGAGCGGTGACGGCCCCCGCAAGGGCCGCGGCGCCACGGCCCGCGGTGGCGCCAAGGGCGGCCCGAAGCCCCCGCAGGGCGGCGCGCGGACCGGCGGCCCGCGGCGCGGACCGCAGGGCGCCCCGTCCCGCTCGCGCGAGCTCGACGCCAAGATCGAGCAGCGCAACCGGGACAGGTACGCGAACAAGCCCGACATCAAGACGCCCAAGACCCACCCCGGCGCCGAGCAGGAGGGCGAGCGTCTGCAGAAGGTCCTGGCCAGGGCCGGCATGGGCTCGCGCCGTGCGTGCGAGGAGCTGATCGAGCAGTCCCGCGTCGAGGTCAACGGCGAGATCGTCGTCGAGCAGGGCATGCGCGTCGATGTGCACAAGGACGAGATCAAGGTCGACGGCCTGACCGTCGCCGCCCAGTCGTATCTCTTCTTCGCGCTGAACAAGCCCGCAGGTGTCGTCTCCTCGATGGAGGACCCGGAGGGCCGCCAGTGCCTCGGCGACTACGTCACCAACCGTGAGACGCGGCTCTTCCACGTCGGCCGGCTGGACACCGAGACCGAGGGCATCATCCTGCTCACCAACCACGGCGAGCTGGCCCACCGGCTGACCCACCCGAAGTACGGCGTGAAGAAGACCTACCTGGCCGCCATCCAGGGACCGCTCCCGCGCGACCTGGGCAAGCAGCTCAAGGACGGCATCCAGCTGGAGGACGGGTACGCCCGCGCCGACCACTTCCGCGTCGTCGAGAACATCGGCAAGAACTACCTGGTCGAGGTGACCCTCCACGAGGGCCGCAAGCACATCGTCCGCCGGATGCTGGCCGAGGCCGGCTTCCCGGTCGAGCGACTGGTGCGGACGTCCTTCGGGCCGATCCCGCTGGGCGACCAGAAGTCCGGCTGGCTGCGCCGCCTCACCAACACCGAGGTGGGCATGCTGATGGGCGAGGTCGGTCTGTAGTCCACGTCCGGCGTCCGCTGTACGGCCCGCGGCCGGTTCCTGGTTTCGAATTTCGAACAGGAAACCGGCCGCGGGCCTTTTGCTGCCCCCGGATCGCCTTTATAGTCAGAATGACTATTAAGGAGGCGGGTGTGAGTCTCGCGGACATCCTCGATCCCCTGCAGCAACCCCTGGTGACAGTCCTGGGCACCCCGGTCAGCTGGACCGAGGTGCTCGGCTTCGGCAGCGGAGCGCTGTGCGTCTGGCTCGTGGCCCGCCAGCATCTCGCCAACTGGCCTATCGGCATCGCCAACAACCTCTTCTTCATCCTGCTGTTCACCCAGTCCGGTCTGTACGCCGACGCCGGCCTGCAGATCGTCTTCATCACCCTTGCCGCGTACGGCTGGTGGACCTGGACCCACGGGGGTGGACCAGGCTCCCCGGACCTGCCGGTGCGGAGCACCACCCGCACCGAATGGATCCGGCTGTGCGCGGCAGGGGTGTTGGGGACTGGCTCACTGACCGTTCTCCTCAGCCACGCCACCGACTCGACCGTGCCGTTCTGGGACGCCCTGACGACCGCGCTGTCCTTGGCTGCGACGTACGGGCAGTGCCGGAAGCTCGTCGAGTCGTGGTGGCTGTGGATCGCCGCCGATGTGGTGTACATCCCGCTGTACGCGTACAAGGAGCTCTATCTGACCTCCCTGCTGTACGCCGGCTTCCTGACGCTGTGCCTGGTCGGGCTGCGCAACTGGAAGCGCGATCTCTACGTCCCGCAGCGGGAGTTGGCGGAGGTGGCAGGGTGACGCGGTTCCGGCACGGGCTCGTGCTCGGCAAGTTCTATCCGCCGCACGCCGGGCATCACCACCTCGTCCGCACCGCCCAGGACCGCTGCGAGCGGCTGACCGTCCTGGTCTGCGCCGCCTCGGTCGAGTCCGTCCCCCTCGCCGACCGGGTGGCCTGGATGCGGGAGGTGCACCCGGACGTACGGGTCGTCGGCGCCGTCGACGACATCCCGATGGATCTCCATGACCCGGCGATCTGGGACGCCCATATGACTGTCTTCGAGGGAGCCGTCCCGGAGAAGGTCGACGCCGTCTTCACCTCGGAGCCGTACGGGAACGAACTGGCCCGCCGGTTCGGTGCCGAACCCGTCTGCGTCGACCCCGGCCGTACGGTCTTCCCGGTCTCCGGCACCGCCGTCCGCAAGGACCCGGTCGGCTGCTGGGACTTCCTCGAGCCGCCCGTACGGGCCGCGCTCACGCGCCGCATCGTCGTCCTCGGCGCCGAGTCCACCGGCACCACCACGATGGCCCGCGCCCTCGCCGACCACTACCGCCGGCGCGGTGGCGTCTGGGCGCAGACCCGGTATGTCGCCGAGTACGGGCGGGAGTTCAGCGAGCAGAAGCTGGCCGCGCTGCGCGCCGGGTGGCCCGGGGCCCAGTGGGAGGACGTCGCCTTCACCACCGACGACTTCCCGCTGATCGCCGCGACCCAGAACGCCAAGGAGGAGGCGGCCGCCCGGACCGGGTCCCCGGTGCTCTTCTGCGACACCGACTCCTTCGCCACCACCGTCTGGCACGAGCGGTACATCGGCGGCCGCAACCCGCGCGTCGAGGAGACCGCCGACCGGGTCGCCCACCACCTGTGGCTGCTCACCGACCACAAGGGCGTCGCCTTCGAGGACGACGGGCTGCGCGACGGTGAGGAGCTGCGGCCCTGGATGACCGACCGCTTCCGGGCCGAACTCATCCGTACGGGACGAGAGTTCATCGAGCTCACCGGACCCCGTCGGCAACGCCTGGACACCGCGGTCGCCGCCGTCGACGCCGTGCTCGCCGCGGGCTGGGACTTCGCCGCACCCCTCCCGGAGCGACGATGAGCACCGGCGCCCCCGAGGGCTACGACCCGCATGCTTTCGAACCGTTCGCGGTCACCGTCGACCTCGCCGTCTTCACCGTCCGCGACGGCCGGCTGCACGTCCTGCTCGTCGAACGCGGCGAGGACCCGTACAAGGGCCACTGGGCCCTGCCCGGCGGCTTCGTGCTGCCCCGTGAGTCCGCCGAGACTGCCGCCCGTCGGGAGCTCGCCGAGGAGACCGGGTTGACCGAGGCCACCGTGTCCGCCCTTCACCTGGAACAGTTGCGTACCTACAGCGATCCGGACCGCGACCCCAGGATGCGGGTCGTGTCCGTCGCGTACACCGCACTCGTTCCCGATCTGCCCGAGCCGCGCGGCGGCGGGGACGCGGCCAACGCCCGCTGGTGGGACGCCGGAGCCCTCGGCGCGCTCGCCTTCGACCACGACCGCATCCTCACCGATGCGCACGACCGGATCGGCGCCAAACTCGAGTACACCTGCCTGGCGACAGCCTTCTGCCCGGCCGAGTTCACCCTGGGCGAGCTCCAGCAGGTGTACGAGACGGTCTGGGGCGTCGAGCTCGACCGGCCCAACTTCCGGCGCAAGGTCCTCACCACGCCCGGCTTCGTCCAGGCCGTGGAGGGATCACCGCGCCGCACCGGCGGACGGGGGAAACCGGCCGCTCTGTACCGGGCGGGTGTCGCCACCGCCCTGCACCCTCCACTTCTGCGACCGGACGGACGAAGCGCATGATCGTGACCCGGACCATCACCAAACAGGCCGCCACCGGCGCACTGACGGGCCTCGCGCTCGGCGACGCGCTGGGCTTCCCGACCGAGTTCAACAACGTGCCGTCGATCCTCGCCAAGTGCGGGCCGTGGCGGCAGATGCGGCTGCCGAACCCCGCGTTCGTCAGCGACGACACCCAGATGACGCTGGCCCTCGCGCGGGGCATCCGCACCGCCATGGACCGCGGACTGCTCACCCCGCTGCGGCTGGTCCGGCCGGTACGTGAGGAGTTCGTCGACTGGTACCACTCGCCGGACAACAACCGCGCCCCCGGCCGCACCTGCATGAGCGCCTGCCGGCTGCTCGACAGCGACCGGCCCTGGCAGGAGGCCAGCCAGACCGGCTCCAAGGGCTGCGGCGCCAATATGCGGGTGGCGCCGGTCGGGCTCGTACCGGGACTGAGCGAGGAACAGCGCTCCGGTGCGGCGCAGTTGCAGGCCGCCCTCACGCACGGCCACCCCACGGCGCTCGCCGCCTCCGACCTGATGGCGCGCGCGGTGTACCTGCTGGCGCAGGGCGCGGAGCCGACGGGGCTGATCGGGCAGCTGCGTTCGTACGCGTACGAGAACAGCAGCCGCTACCCGACGCGCTGGCTCGGCGACCTGTGGCGGTACGCGGGCGACGACTCGGGCGAGAGCTACATCCAGCGCGGCTGGGACGAGTGCCTGACCGCACTGGCCCGTGTCCAGGACGCCCTGCGCGACCCGTCACCGGAGACCGACCCGTGCGAGGCGACCGGCGACGGCTGGATCGCCGAGGACGCTCTCGCCACGGCTCTGCACTGCTTCCTGCTCTTCCCCGACGAACCGGTCACCGCACTGCGCCGGGCCGCCTGCACCCGCGGTGACTCGGACTCCATCGGCTGCCTGACCGGGGCGCTGGCCGGGGCGCATCTGGGGGCCGGGGCGTGGCCCAAGGAGTGGTCGGAGCGGATCGAATACCGGAGCGATCTGCTCTCGCTGGGGGCGCTCTGGGACTCTTGACCCATGCGTACGGAAACGATTCACCTCCACGCGGCCGGGCTGCCGGTCACGGACTTCGGCCCGGTCCTCGCCGAAGAGGCCGGCCCGCTGCTGTTCGCCACGGTTTCCGGGGCGCACCTGTACGGGTTCCCGTCCCGGGACTCGGACGTGGACCTGCGGGGGGTCCACCTCCTGCCCGCCGAGGAGCTGGTGGGACTGCGCGAACCGGACGAGACGCGCTCGCGGATGTGGGACCGGGATGGGGTCGAGATGGACCTCGTCACCCACGATCTGCGGAAGTTCGTCCGGTTGATGCTGAAGCCGAACGGCTACGTGCTGGAGCAGCTGTTGTCGCCGCTGGTGTTGCACACGAGTGAGCTGCACGCGGAGCTGGTCGAGCTGGCGCCCGCGGTAGTGACGCGCAACCACGCGCACCACTACCGGGGGTTCGCGAACACACAGTGGCGGCTGTTCGAGAAGACCGGCGAACTGAAGCCGCTGCTCTACACGTTCCGGGCGCTGCTGACCGGAATCCACCTGATGCGCAGCGGCGAGGTGCTGGCGCATTTGCCGACGCTGCTGGGGAAGGTGACGTCGCCGGGATATCTGCCCGATCTGATCGCGGCGAAGGCGGAGGCGGAGCACGCGGGTGCGCAGGGCCTGAGCGGGGGAGCCGTGCAGGGGGACGTGGAGGCGCTGCACCAGGTGCTCGACGAGGCACAGGGGGAGTCGGGGCTGCCCGATGCGGCGGGCGGGTTCGACGGGCTGCACGAGCTTGTGGTGCGTGCGCGGTTGGGGGCGGGTCCGGTCAGCCGGTGACGGGTGACTGCGCCGACGCCCGGCGGGTGCGGACCAGGAAGTCCTCCACCCGGGCCCGGTCCGGCTCCGGTGGGAGCGGGGAGCCCGGTGCCGACTCGTCGTTCTCCTCGGCCAGCCGCGTCATGCGGCGCTCCACCTCCGGCCACGGAATCTCGCCCCGTTTCACCGCGAGCAGTTCCTCCCTGGCCTCGCCCACCTCGATCGTCAGCTCGCCCGTGCGCAGCAGATCCCGGCCGCTCGCCAGCAGCCGCAGCAGATGCATGGCGTGCTTCCAGCGCGGCGCACCGTGTTGCCGGACATCCGCGTCCAGCTTCTTGCGCTGCCCCAGCGCATAGCGGATGAAGGTTTCGTGGGCGAGCCGGGACAGGAACGCGCCGCGCAGGGAGAGGAGTTCACGGCCCACCGCGTCGGTCTGTTCCACCAGGGGCGAGTGGAGGCACTCCAGCACATTGGGGTTGGCGCGCAGCGCCAGTTCACAGAACCGCTCCAGCTCCCAGGAGAACTGCTCCTGCGCCGGGCCCTCGACATGCGTCGGCGGCTTGTCGAACCGCCAGAACAGCGGGGTCGGCGCCAGGAAGACACCGCGCCGGTCGGTGTCGCTGTCGTCCGTGGCGAGCCCGAACGCGCGTGAGCCCATCACACAGGAGTAGACCGTGTGATCGCGTACGAGAGTCTCGGCATCGGGAGTGATCATGCGGGCGAGGGTACGCGAGGGGCTTCGGGGGGAAGCGCGTTGCGGCAGGGGAGTTCCGCACTGGACACCAGGGATCCCGATGAACGCCCGATCGCCCTGTTCCTGGCCGGCCCCGAGTGGCAGAAGCCCTGGTTCTGATCGACATTGTCGATAATCCATCCCCTTCGGAAGGGAAGAGCCATGGCAGGAAACGACCTCGGCAGTCTGCTGGGCAGCTTGCTGGGTGGCGGGAGCCAGGGCGGAGGTTCCGGGCAGTGCCGGGAACATCCTCGGAGTGCTGCTGGGCACGCTGGGCGGCAACACGGGCGGCGGGGCCGGGGGCGGTGCGAACGCTCTTGAGGGCCTGATCGGGATGCTCACCAAGTCCGGCCTCCTCGACCAGGCCCAGTCCTGGGTCGGCACCGGCGAGAACAAGCCGGTGAGCGGTGCCCAGATCGCGCAGGCGCTGCCGGACGAGACCCTGCAGAAGGTTGCGCAGGAGGCGGGTGTGTCGACGGAGCAGGCGGCCGACGACATCGCCAGGTCGCTGCCCGAGGCGGTCGACAAGCTGACCCCCGCGGGCGAGGTCCCGAAGGGCGGCTCGCTCGAGGACCTGATTCGCGCGCAGGCGCTCTGAGCGTCCCCGGGCGGCCGGACCCGGTATCGAGTTCCTGTACAGTTGTCCAGGAACTCGATACGGGAGGCCGTCCGCCATGCACACCGCAGCCCAAGTGCTGGTCGCACTGGTCGCGCTGATCCACGCCTATTTCCTGGTCCTCGAAATGTTCCTGTGGGACACCACGCGCGGCCGGAAGGTCTTCGCCACCACCCCGGAGTTCTCCCGGGAGAGCGCCCCGCTCGCCGCGAACCAGGGCCTCTACAACGGGTTCATGGCCGCCGGACTCGTCTGGAGTCTGATCGCGGGCGACCCTGTCGCGTACCAGGCGCAGATCTTCTTCCTCGGCTGCCTGATCGTCGCCGGGGTGTACGGAGCGGCCACCGTGAACCGCAAGATCCTGTTCGTCCAGGCGGTCCCCGCCGCCGCGGCCCTCGTCCTCGTCCTGCTCGCGGGCTGAGCCCATGACGCCCGCAGTGACGGCAGGCAGCGGCGACCCCCGCACCGCACGCACCCGCGGCAAGCTCCGCGAGGCGCTCCTCGCGGCCTGCGAGGAACAGCCACTCGACCAAGTCAGCGTCTCCGACGTGGCCCGCAGGGCCGGCGTCGGCCGGGCCACCTTCTATCTGCACTACGACGATCTGCGCGCCCTGGCCGTCGACGCCTGCGCGGAGCTCGTCCGGCAGGCGGTCGAGGCCCTGCACGCCTGGGACGAGGTGCCGCCCGGTCCCGAGGCGCCCCCTGCCGACCTCGTCACCCTGCTGGATACCGTCCGCACCCGGGCCGAGGTCTACCGGAGCCTGCTGCGCGCGGGCGGCGGCGGACCGCTCGGCGAGCTGCTTCACCAGGAGCTGCGGCAGCGCAGCATCGGCGAACTGCACCGGCGCCGCCCGCCGGACTCCGGGGAGGATCTGATCGCGAGCGCCGTCGCCGGACTGTTCACCGGCGTCCTGGCCGACTGGGTGCACGGCCGGACCGACGCCACACCGGCGCAGCTGGCGGGCGGGATCTGGAAGATGCTGCTCGCCGTGCACACCGCCGCCGCCCCCGCTGACCTCGCGTCTCACCCACAGAGCACCCCGGTCGCCCATCGCCCTGCCCCTCTAGGCTGAAATCGCGCAGGCGGGCACAGAGCAGGCGCGACGAGTACGAAGCGGCACGAAGAGAAGCGCACGAAGAAGTGAGGAGCCAGACGTGGCGGTACGAGCGGTCCGTGGAGCAGTCCAGCTGGAGCGGGACGAAGCCGGACACATGGAAGAGCAGGTCAGCGCCCTGCTCACCGCCGTCCTGGAGCGCAATGGCCTCGTTGCCGACGACCTGATCAGCATCTGGTTCACCGCCACCCCCGATCTGCACAGCGACTTCCCGGCCGCCGCCGCCCGGGGCATCGGCATCGTCGACGTACCGCTGATCTGCGCCCAGGAGCTCGACATCGTGGGGGCGATGCCCCGCGTGGTGCGCATCCTCGCCCATGTCGAGACGTACCTTGCCAAGTCCGAGATACAGCATGTCTACCTCGGTGCCACCGCCTCCCTCCGCAAGGACATTGCCCAGTGAGAACCGCCGTCGTCATCGGAACCGGCCTGGTCGGCACCTCCGCAGCCCTCGCCCTCGCCGGGCGTGGCATCCACGTCCACCTCGTCGACCACGACCCGGCATCGGCCCGTACGGCGGCCGCGCTCGGCGCCGGTACGGACGAGGCGCCCGAGGGACGCGTCGACCTGGCGATCGTCGCCGTACCGCCCGCCCATGTGGCCTCGGTGCTCGCCACCGCCATGCGGGACGGCATCGCCCGCGGCTACCTCGACGTCGCCAGCGTCAAGGGTGGCCCCCGCCGCGAGCTGGAAGCCCTCGGCGTCGACCTCACGCCGTACATCGGTACGCACCCGATGGCGGGCAAGGAGCGTTCGGGCCCCCTTGCCGCCACCGCCGACCTCTTCGAGGGCCGTCCCTGGGTCCTCACGCCGACCCGGGACACCGACACCGAGGTCCTCAACCTCGCCCTGGAGCTGGTCGCGCTCTGCCGCGCCGTCCCGGTCGTCATGGACGCCGACGCCCACGACCGGGCCGTCGCCCTCGTCTCCCACACCCCGCAGCTGATCTCGTCGATGGTCGCCGCCCGCCTGGAGGAGGCCGACGAGACGGCCGTACGCCTCTGTGGCCAGGGCATAAGGGACGTCACCCGGATCGCGGCCTCCGATCCGCGGATGTGGGTGGAGATCCTCTCCGCGAACCCCGGACCGGTCGCCGATGTGCTCGCCGGGGTCGCCGCCGATCTGGAGGGGACGGTCCGGGCGCTGCGCAGCCTCCAGTCCGGTGACGACGACAAGCGCCGCGAGGGCACCGACTCCATCGAGGACGTCCTGCGCCGCGGGAACGCGGGCCGGATCAGGGTCCCCGGGAAGCACGGGGCGGCCCCGGCGGCATACGACATCGTGGCCGTGCTCATCAGCGACCGGCCGGGCGAACTGGCCGGGATCTTCGCGGACGCGGGCAAGGCCGGGATCAACGTCGAGGACGTCCGTATCGAGCACGCCACCGGGCAGCAGGCCGGCCTGGTGCAGCTGATGGTCGAGCCGAGCGCGGCCCCGGCACTGGCCGCGGCGCTTCGCGAGCGGGGCTGGTCGATCCGCCAGTAGGCCCCCGGCCGCCGGGGTACGCGGCAGTTGTCCACAGGGGTGCAAAGGACCGTCCCGACACTCGGTAACCTTGTGCGGGGCGGGTTCGCGCGCCCTTGTCCCGCCCACCCCGTGTACCAGGAAGGTGTCCACCACCGTGGAAACCGTAAGCGCCGCAGCCCGGACGGCCCCGGCCGCAGTGATCGTCGCCATCGACGGGCCCTCGGGCACCGGCAAGTCGAGCACGTCGAAGGCCGTCGCCGCCAAGCTCGGCCTGAGCTACCTGGACACCGGCGCCCAGTACCGGGCCATCACCTGGTGGATGCTGAACAACGGCATCGACGTGCAGGACGCCGTGGAGGTCGCGACCGCCGCGGCGAAGCCGGTCATCGTCTCCGGCACGGACCCGGCCGCCCCGACGATCACGGTCGACGGCGAGGACGCCGCGGGCCCGATCCGTACGCAGGAGGTCACCTCGAAGGTCAGCGCCGTCAGCGCGGTCCCCGAAGTGCGTGCCCGGATCACCGAGCTGCAGCGGTCCATCGCCGCCGGCGCCGAGATCGGCATCGTCGTCGAGGGCCGTGACATCGGCACCACCGTGCTGCCGGACGCCGACCTCAAGATCTTCCTGACCGCCTCCCCGGAGGCCCGCGCGGCCCGCCGCAGCGGAGAGCTGAAGGGCGCCGATCTCGCCACCACCAAGGAGGCGCTGATAAAGCGGGACACCGCGGACTCCAGCCGCAAGACCTCGCCGCTCGCCAAGGCGGACGACGCGGTCGAGGTGGACACCACCGACCTGACCCTGCAGCAGGTCATCGAGTGCGTCGTCACCCTTGTCGAGGAGAAGCGGGCCGCGAAGTGACCGCAGCCTCTGGCACGCCCACGCTGCGCGGAGCGGCGGTCGGGCGCGGGATCGGGATCGGGCTGATGTACGGGCTGTGGAGGCCCCGCGTCCTCGGTGCGTGGCGGGTACCCGCCTCCGGACCCGTCATACTCGCGGTGAACCACTCCCACAACATCGACGGGCCGATGCTGATGGGCACCGCGCCCCGGCCCGTCCACTTCCTGATCAAGAAGGAGGCGTTCGTCGGCCCCCTCGACCCGTTCCTGCGCGGAATCGGTCAGCTGAAGGTGGACCGTACGAGCGCCGACCGCACCGCCATCACCCAGGCCCTCGGTGTGCTGGAGAACGGTGGGGTGCTCGGGATCTTCCCGGAGGGCACCCGGGGCGAAGGAGACTTCGCGTCGCTGCGGGCCGGGCTCGCGTACTTCGCGGTACGCAGCGGGGCGCCGATCGTGCCTGTGGCCGTCATGGGAAGCACCGAGCGCCGCGGACGGTTGATATCGGCACTGCCGCCGTTGCGCAGCGGGGTCGATGTCGTCTTCGGCGATGCCTTCGACGCGGGCGACGGAAGTGGCCTGCGGACCCGGAAGGCGCTGGACGAGGCGACCGTGCGGATCCAGGCACGGCTGACCTCGCACCTGGAGAACGCCAGACGTTTCACCGGGCGCTAGGTAAGACTTGAGTAGTGGGCCGCGTGATCGTGGTCCATCGATGATGATGCAAAGAGGAACGGACTTCATGAACGACCAGATTCACTCCGACGGCTCGGACCACGAGCACGGAGCGCTTGGCGACGCCGAGTACGCGGAGTTCATGGAGCTCGCCGCGCAGGAGGGCTTCGACGTCGAGGACGTCGAGGGCGCGATCGACGAAGCGGGTCATGGCCCGCTGCCCGTCCTTGCCGTCGTCGGCCGCCCCAACGTCGGCAAGTCGACCCTGGTGAACCGGATCATCGGCCGCCGTGAGGCGGTCGTCGAGGACAAGCCCGGCGTCACCCGGGACCGTGTCACGTACGAGGCCGAATGGGCCGGCCGCCGCTTCAAGGTCGTCGACACAGGCGGCTGGGAGCAGGACGTGCTGGGCATCGACGCCTCCGTCGCCGCCCAGGCCGAGTACGCGATCGAGGCCGCCGACGCGGTCGTCTTCGTCGTCGACTCGACCGTCGGCGCGACCGACACCGACGAGGCCGTCGTCAAGCTGCTGCGCCGGGCCGGCAAGCCCGTCGTGCTGTGTGCCAACAAGGTCGACGGCCAGAGCGGCGAGGCCGACGCCACCGCGCTCTGGTCGCTCGGTCTCGGCGAGCCGCACCCGGTCTCCTCGCTGCACGGCCGTGGCACCGGCGACCTGCTCGACGCCGTCCTCGAAGCACTGCCCGAGGCCCCGGCCCAGCGCTTCGGCATCGCGCTCGGCGGCCCGCGCCGCATCGCGCTCATCGGCCGTCCGAACGTCGGCAAGTCCTCGCTGCTGAACAAGGTGGCGAACGAGGACCGGGTCGTCGTCAACGAAATGGCCGGCACCACCCGTGACCCGGTCGACGAGCTGATCCAGCTCGGCGGCATCACCTGGAAGTTCATCGACACGGCCGGTATCCGCCGCCGCGTCCACCTCCAGGAGGGCGCGGACTACTACGCCTCGCTGCGTACCGCGGCCGCCGTCGAGAAGGCCGAGGTCGCCGTCGTCCTGATCGACGCCAGCGAGTCCATCAGCGTCCAGGACCAGCGCATCATCACCATGGCCGTGGAGGCCGGGCGCGCGCTCGTGGTCGCGTACAACAAGTGGGACACCCTCGACGAGGAGCGCCGCTACTACCTGGAGCGCGAGATCGAGACGGAGCTCGCGCAGATCGCGTGGGCCCCCCGGGTCAACGTCTCGGCCCTCACCGGCCGCCACATGGAGAAGCTGGTCCCGGCGATCGAGACCGCGATCGAGGGCTGGGAGACCCGGATCCCGACCGGTCGGCTGAACGCCTTCCTCGGTGAGATCGTCGCCTCCCACCCGCACCCGGTCCGCGGCGGCAAGCAGCCCCGCATCCTCTTCGGTACCCAGGCAGGCACCAAGCCGCCGCGGTTCGTGCTCTTCTCCTCCGGCTTCCTGGAGCACGGCTACCGCCGCTTCGTCGAGCGTCGGCTGCGCGAGGAGTTCGGCTTCGAGGGCACCCCGATCCACATCTCGGTGCGGGTCCGCGAGAAGCGAGGCCGCAAGAAGTGACGCTGGCCTGATCCGTCCCGTCCCGGCCATGGCGCCGGACATGACGAAGCCCCGCACCGTTCCTGTTGTGGACGGTGCGGGGCTTCGTCATGTCCGGGCTTCGCCGTGCGGTCAGGCTCCCCGGGATCCCGGGGGCAGCGCCGCCGGCTGGGGGCGCCCTGCGTGCCGGCCGACCCGCTGCCAGGACCCGAGGCTTCCGGTGTGCGTACCCGGGCTGGAGTGGCCTGAATGACCCGAGTGGCTGGAGTGGCTGCTCAGCGGGACCCGGCTGCCGAACATACCGGTCCCGAACGTCACAAAGGCCAGGTTCTCCTCGCCGCTCCGATCACCTGGCAGCGCCCGGAACGACCTGCGGTACTCGGAGTACAGCGCGTCGTAGATGGGGGTGGGGGACTGACCGCCCGAGGGGTCCTGCGACGGGCGCATGGCAGGGATCGGGCTCGGACGCTGGTGGGAGGGGTCGTATGCGTGCACGTATGTGCCAACGACCCCATCAGCCGTCGGATGCGGGCCCGGCGGAGAAATAGCTGATCGCCGGGGGTGCGAGGAGCGTACGGACACGATCAGGTCCCGGCCAGCGGCATCGCGGCCGCGACCAGGAGGCCGCCGGCCGCGGCCTTCTCCAGGGCGTCGCGCAGCAGGTCCTCACGGGGCTGCTGGCCGATCGATCCGGCCGGGGCGGCGAAGACGAGCACGGTCTGCGACTTGTTGGCCGCGGCCCGCCAGCCCTCGGTGACCTGCAGTGGTGCATGGGCCTGCCACCAGGCGACCGGGGCGCCGCCGCCCGTACCCGGCTGGAGCACGGCGTGCAGCTGGCCCATGGCGAGCAGGATCGACCAGCCGTGCAGCACGGCGGGCACCCGGTCCATCCGGTGGACCGGGTGGAAACCCTGCTCCAGCAGGAGCTGCAGGAACTCGTCGCCCCTGCTGCCGTCCGTGCCGGGTCGGGCGATCGCGCCGGTCGGCTCGACGACCAGCGCCGGGTGGAGCTCGTCGTCGATCAGGACGAGTCCGCTGGTGATGCCCAGGACGGCCTGCTCGGGCATGAGGCCCTCCGGGGTCTCCGGCTCGCTTCCGGTGATGCTGCGCACAGCGCCCTGCAGCTGCTCCTCGGAGACCTGGACGACCTGGGAGGGGATGCAGGTCGCGTGGGCGAAGGCGAGCACGGCGGTCTCGTCACCGACGAACAGCACCGTGCTGGTGCGCTCCTGCCCCGAGTCGCCGGGGGTGCGGCAGGAGGTGCAGTCGTAGCTGCCTGGGGCGTTGTCGCCGACGAGCAGCCGGTCGGCTTCGGCATCGCCGATCTCGGCGCGTACGTCCTCGCTGACGTCGAGCATGCGCGGCACGGGTGGCTCCTCGAACTCGGTGCGTGCGCCGGGTGGTTCCCGGCTCATGAACAGACAACGGGTGACCCGCGGCCGGGGTCACGCGGGAAAAGGAACGGAATCGAACCATCCGGCGCAGAGGGTGAATCGGGGGACCGATGGGTTTGCTCCCGGTCAATACCCGCTGATCGAACCCGCATCGGCGGGACTGGGCGCGGTGGGCGACAGGTGTGACGACAGGTCGACAAATCAGGAAATCTAGGAACGTATCCAGTGGCTGAAACTCGTCTGTACGTCGAGTGGAACGGCAGCTGGTTTGTCGCCGTCCTGCTCGCCCGGCAACGACCTCTGCGTGGGCCGGGACCGGCCGTGCAGCAGGCCGATGCGGATCGCGGACGGTAGCTGTCCGCAACCGCTGGCAGACTCGTCCCATGTTGGAGACCTCGGCACGGCTGCTGCGCCTGCTCTCACTGCTGCAGGCCCATCGGGACTGGTCCGGCGCCGAGCTCGCCGACCGGCTCGGCGTCACTCCCCGGACCGTCCGGCGCGACGTCGACAAGCTTCGGGAGCTCGGCTATCCGGTCAACGCGAGCCCCGGCACCGGCGGCGGCTATCAGCTCGGTGCCGGGGCCGAGCTGCCGCCCTTGCTCCTCGACGACGAGGAGGCCGTCGCGGTCGCAGTCGGGCTGCGCACGGCGGCCGGCCACGGCGTGGAGGGCATCGGGGAGACCTCCGTACGCGCACTCGCCAAGCTCGAACAGGTACTGCCGAACCGGCTGCGCCGCCGGGTGAGCGCGCTGAGCGCCTTCACCGTGCTCATGCTGCGCGGACCCGAGGCGTCGACCGTCGACCCGGGCGTTCTCACCGAGCTGGCCGGGGCCTGCCGGGACAGTGAGCGGCTGCGCTTCGCGTACCGCACCCATGACGGCTCCGTATCGCGCCGGACCGTCGAACCCCACCGGCTGGTGTGCACCGAGCGCCGCTGGTATCTCGTCGCCTGGGACCTGGACCGCGCGGACTGGCGAACCTTCCGGGCGGACCGGATCACCCCCACGCCGCCGCACGGCCCCCGCTTCGTCCCGCGCCGCCCGCCCGCCGAGGACCTGGCCGCGTATGTCTCCAAGAGCGTCTCCACCACGGCGTACGCGGCGCACGCCGTGATCCGGCTGAAGGTGCCCGTCGAGCGGGCGGCCGAGCGTATCTCGCCGTCCTCCGGCGTGCTGGAGCGGATCGACGCGGACAGCTGCCTGCTGCATACCGGGGCGGCCAGTCTGGACGTTCTGGTGATCCATGTGATGCTCATGGGCTTCGACTTCGAAGTCGTCGAACCGCAGGAGCTCACCGACGCGATCCGGACCGCCCGGGACCGGCTGTCCCGGGCGCTCGACTGAACCGTGCCGTGCTCTTTCGGCTGTCAGCTTGCTGTGTCCGGTATACGGGTGGATGTGGGCGGCCGTCCCGGTCCGATGGTGTGGATATCGTGACCAAAAGATAAGGCCGCCATAAGTAAGCGTGAATTCCCGGTGGCCGACTCATTTTCCCGACACCGTCCCGGACGGAAATTTCGACTGCCTGGTAAACCGAAATTCGTTTGGTTCCGTCGCCTGTTCCGTGATCATTCTTCGGCGTCTGCGATTACTGTGCGTCGGCTTACGGACCGCACGATCGAGTGAGGCGGTTCGAGCAAACGCATGTGGTGATCCTGTGACACAAGCGTGACCGGTGGCGTACGTGAGGATGCCGCGCCGGCACCGGAGCCAGGCTTCCGAACCCGCCCGTGGCCGCCTACGGTGAGAGACATGGCACCTATACCGACCCCTCCCGCACAGCCCGACGACACGCCCGGCGCGTATGTCGGCCTCGCCGCCGAAGCCGCCGAGCGGAGGGCCCGCGCGCGTGGCTGGAGCAGTGTCAGATCCCTGCCGCCGGGCGCGATCATCACCATGGAGTACCGGGCCGGACGGATCAACTTCGAGGTCGACGACGCCGTCGTGACCCGCTGCTGGGTGGGCTGAGACCGCACCGCCGCCGGACGGCTGCGACACACACGACATGAGCAAGGCCCCGACCGAGGTCGGGGCCTTGACGGTGCGGGGTGAGGCTGTGCGTACCGTCCCCGGAGTGTGGGGTGCGGTCCGTCAGCCGCCGCTCAGCGGGCGGGCCGGGCTGGTGCCGCCGCGGGCCGTACGGTCCGCGTGCGGCGGGCGGCGACTGCCGGCCGGGGTGATGGGCGTCCGCTCCGAGCGCAGCGTGTGGGCCCGTTGCCGGGTCCCCCCTGCTGCGGCCGCCGGGCGGCTTCCCGCAGATACCGGTTCGAGCACCGGGTCCTCGTCCGTGGCGCCGACGCCGTCCGGCTGCGGCGGCAGGGTCCGGGGGCCGCCGACCGCGACAGGCATCGAAGGCACTGCCCTGCCCCGCGCGCGCCACTGCTCGCGCACCGCGAAGATCCAGTCCTCGGCGCGGGTGATCAGCGGCTCGACCCACGGGAGGCCCAGCAGGATCAGCAGCCCTGCGGTCCAGCCCAGCAGCACATCGCTGAGCCAGTGCGTGCCGAGATAGACGGTCGTGAGCCCGACCCCGAGCGAGACGACTGCCGATACGGCCGACAGATAGCGCCTGGCCCTCGGGGTGGTGGCCAGGTAGGCGAGGATTCCCCAGGTCACGACCGCGTTGGCGGTGTGTCCCGACGGGAATATATCGCCGCCGGCGAAGAGTTCCGCGGAGCCGATCTGCGTCGCGTAGTGCGGGCCGAGCCGGCCCAGGCCGAGCTTGACCGCACCCACCGTGAGGTTGAGCAGCAGCAGCGAGGCGCCCAGTGTCAGCAGGGGCCGCAGCGTGTGCTGCCGCCAGGAGCGCCAGCCGAGCCAGCAGGCGACCATCACGGCCGTGGGTCCTCGCTGGCCCAGCACGACGTAGTAGTCGAGGAAGGCATGGATTCCGGGCCACTGCTGGTAGGGCCGGAACAGCATGACCTTCCAGTCCAGGGTCACCAGCCAGGAGCCGATCAGCACGGCAAAGACGATGGCGAGATAGAACGCCAACGTCCCGCCGAAGAGAGCGATGCGGTGACGGCTCATCCGCGGTGGCTCTATCTTCGGCGGTTCCGGCTCCCGGTCCAGCCGGGCAAAGATGTCGGTACGCACCCAATCGACGTTACAGCGAGTGAGTGTGCGTTCCGGTCCATCCGGCTGCTTTGTGATGACGATGTGATGTGGACTATGTCTCAGCCGGGCATCTTTTCCTGACCGTTCGGGGAATCCCGATGACCTTCTGATCTCTTTTTTCCGGACTCATTTCGGAAGGGTGTTTGGGTATCCGTGAATAACAAAGAGTGATGCCCGTATGCATTTCTCCGGCCGTCGGGGCCGGGTGAACGGACGGTACCGGGCCGGTCACGGGGCGAGTGCGGCGGGCGCCCACGGCGGCGACGGGCGCCCTCCGGCCGGGGCCACGTGCGGGGCCCGGCGTGGCGTACGCCACACTCCGTGGTCCGCCGGGGTATGAGATGGACCACGTATGGCCACACCGAACTCGCGTACGCTGACCGATCACTCGCCCGTCGATGCCGGGCCTGGAGGGGCAGCAGACGCTGCATCCCCGGTTGGCCTGCCGAGCGCGAGGCCTTTTGGGAGGTACATGCATGTCCGGGACGACCACAGCCCGACTCCGGCTGCGCGCAGCCGCCGACGGTGCCAACCGATGGGTCGTCCTTGTCGTCCTCTGCCTCAGCCTGTTGCTCGTGGCGCTCGACGCGACCGTGCTCCACGTCGCCGTCCCCGCCGTCACCGAGGATCTGCGGCCGAGCGCCGTCGGCCTGCTGTGGATCGTGGACGCCTATCCGCTGGTCTGCGCCTCACTGCTGATCCTCTTCGGCACCCTCGGTGACAGGGTCGGCCGCCGCCGCATACTGCTGCTCGGCTACGCCCTCTTCGCGGTCGCCTCCGCGGTTGCCGCGATGGCCGACAGTCCGGGCGTACTCATAGCGGCGCGCGCCCTGCTCGGCGTCGGTGGTGCGATGATCATGCCGGCGACACTGTCGATCCTCCGCCAGGTCTTCCCCGACCGGCGTGAGCGGGCCGTCGCCATCGGGGTGTGGACCGCGGTCGCCGCTGTCGGCGCGGCCATCGGACCGGTCATCGGCGGCTTCCTCGTCGAGCACTTCTGGTGGGGCTCGGTCTTTCTGATCAACATTCCCCTGTTGGCCCTGATTCTTCCGGTCGGCCGGCTGCTGCTGCCCGAATCGCGGGGCAGCAATGACGGCCCCTGGGACGTGTTCGGCGCGCTGATGGCCGCGGGCGGAGTGCTCGGTGTGGTTCTCGGCGTGAAGCGCGCGGGCACCGGCGAGGGCATTTTCGGCCCCGCCACTCTCGTACCGCTGTTCCTGGGCGGTGCGCTGATCGTCGCGTTCGTACGCCGTCAGAAGCGCCGTCCGCATCCACTGATCGACGTAGGGATGTTCGCCAGGCCCGTCTTCTCCACCGCGGTCGGCTGCATCGTCCTCGCCATGCTGGCCCTGGTCGGTCTGGAACTGATCGCCGTCCAGTACCTCCAGCTGGTCCTGGATCTCAGCCCGCTGGAGACCGGTCTGCGGCTGCTGCCGCTCACTTTCGCGGCGATGGCGGCGGGCGCCACCGGCTCGTACACCCTGCGCCGGATCGGCCCGCGCCGGATGGTCGGCTGGGGCTTCGTGCTCACGGCGGCCTCGGTGCTGATCCTGACCCTGATGGGGCAGCACGACCGGCCCGGTCTGCTGACCGTGGCGTTCGTCGTGCTCGGCTTCGGGCTCCAGTCCACGCTCTTCGGTGCATACGAATCGATGCTGAGCGAGGCCCCCGCAGACCGGGCCGGTGGCGCGGCGGCCATCGGCGAGACCTCGTACCAGCTGGGTGCGGGCATGGGAATCGCGCTGCTCGGCAGCGTGATGAACGCCGCCTACGCCCCCGGGCTGGCCAGGCTCCCCCGGGCGGGCGTGTCCGCCGAGGCCACCACCGCCGCGTCCCACTCGCTGGGCGAGGCCTATCAGGTGGCGTCCCGGCTGGGCGGTCCGCTGGGCGAGGTGCTGCGGAGCACCGCCCGGCGCGCCTTCATCAACGGTCTGCATGTCACGCTGCTGGTCAGCGCGGGCCTGCTGCTGCTCGGCGCGCTCGCCGCGCTGCGGCTGCCGCGGGTGATGGAGTGCCCGCCGCTGGATCTCTGCGATCCGTGCGAGGCGCAGAACGACCGCGACTCCCGCGAGGCCCAGGCGTTCCACGGTCCTCAGGGGGCCCCGGGGCAGGACCGTCCGAACCGGCCCCTCTCGCTGCCTGCCCGGCGGCAGCCTGCCGAGGCCACCGGCTCTGGACGAGCGGCACACTGAGCCGTAACGTCAGCACGACGCCATAACTAACACTGCTAGTTTTAGTACCGTGCGAGCCGCCGGAGGCACTCTCATGTCCACCACCGAGTCCGCTGAGTCCGCGAAGCCGTCGAAGCTGCCGCCCTTCGACCCCGCCGACCCGATCGGCATCGACGATCTGCTCGGCCCCGAGGACCTCGCGATCCGCTCCACTGTCCGCGCCTGGGCCGCCGACCGGGTGCTGCCGCACATCGCCGAGTGGTACGAGAACGGCGAGCTGCCCGGCATCCGCGAGCTGGCCCGCGAGCTCGGTTCGATCGGCGCCCTCGGCATGTCTCTCGAGGGGTACGGCTGCGCGGGCGCCACCGCCGTCCAGTACGGACTGGCCTGCCTGGAGCTCGAAGCGGCGGACTCCGGGATCCGCTCGCTCGTCTCCGTCCAGGGCTCCCTCGCCATGTACGCCATCCACCGTTACGGCTCGGAGGAGCAGAAGCAGCAGTGGCTGCCCGGGATGGCAGCAGGCGAGATCATCGGCTGCTTCGGGCTCACCGAGCCGGACCACGGCTCCGACCCGGCAGGGATGCGGACGTACGCCAAGCGCGAGGGCGAGGACTGGGTCCTCAGCGGCCGCAAGATGTGGATCACCAACGGCTCGGTGGCCGGGGTGGCCGTCGTCTGGGCACAGACCGACGAGGGCGGTGGCGGCAGCGGCATCCGCGGCTTCGTCGTGCCGACCGGTACCCCCGGCTTCTCGGCACCCGAGATCAAGCACAAGTGGTCACTGCGCGCCTCCGTCACCAGTGAGCTGGTCCTCGACGAGGTACGGCTGCCCGCCGATGCCGTACTCCCCGGGGTCACCGGCCTGCGAGGCCCGCTCAGCTGCCTCAGCCACGCCCGCTACGGCATCGTCTGGGGAGCCATGGGCGCGGCACGCGCCAGCTTCGAGGCGGCGGTCGACTACGCGAAGACCCGGGAACAGTTCGGGAAGCCGATCGGCGGCTTCCAGCTCACGCAGGCCAAGCTCGCGGACATGGCCGTCGAACTGCACAAGGGCATCCTGCTCGCCCACCATCTGGGCCGTCGGATGGACGCGGGAAGGCTTCGCCCGGAACAGGTCAGTTTCGGAAAGCTCAACAATGTGCGGGAGGCGATCGAGATCTGCCGCACCTCGCGCACGATCCTCGGCGCCAACGGGATTTCGCTCGAATACCCGGTGATGCGGCATGCGACGAATCTGGAGTCGGTGCTCACCTACGAGGGAACCGTGGAGATGCACCAACTGGTGCTGGGCAAGGCGCTCACCGGTCTGGACGCATTCCGGTAGAACGGGACGCCGGCCGGACCGATCCGGCGAGCGCCCTGCTCAGCTCTGATTGAAGAAGCCGTCGGCCGGCCGGCCGGCGGCTTCGCCGCTGACCACCTGGGTGTCGGCCGGGGTCAGCAGGAAGACCCGGGTGGCCACGCGGTCGATCGACCCGCGCAGCCCGAAGATCAGCCCCGCGGCGAAGTCCACGACACGCTTCGCGTCCGAGGGGTCCATGGCCGTGAGGTTCATGATCACCGGGACGCCGTCCCGGAAGAGCTCGCCGATGCTGCGCGCGTCCCGGAAGCTGTCCGGGGTGACGGTGGCGATCCGGCGGCCCGTCTCCTCGGCCGCCTCGGACGCCACCTGCACCCGTGGGTCGGTCACCCAGGCACTGCCGGTCCCGGTCCGTGCACCCTCGGCGTACTCGTCGTCGTCGTCGTAGTAACGCTCGTCGTTGTCCTCTACGAGGCCCAGCCAGGCACTCGCCTTGCGCACCGATCCCATGGACGCCTCCTCTCACCGCGGTTCCTTGGTGTTCCGCATCTCATTCGTATCCCTATGGTCGACCATGATGCGGATCGTGCGCCAAGTGGATAGTCGGCGCGCAGGGGATTCGTGACGTTACTGGTGCAGAAGATGTGGCGATTCGTCAAGGTTCCTCCTGCATAGGGCCCCTGGCGAGAAGAAAATATGATGCTCCGGTCCGTATGGGTGACATGGGGCACGTACGGGTGAACGGGTCACTCGATACGATGCCCGTCGCGCACACGCACGAGCGCGGCGCACAGCGGAACGACTCTCGGGGGATCGTCGTGTTCGGAATAGTCAGGCCCTGCGCCCATCGGCTGTCGGAGGGCCTCAAGACCGAGTGGATGGCCCATCTCTGCGGGCTCTGTCTCGCACTTCGCTCGGACCATGGGCAGTTCGCCCGCATCGTCACGAACTATGACGGCCTGATCGTCTCGGTCCTGACGGAGGCTCAGGCGGAGCGCACCACCGGATGGCGACGCACCGCGGGGCCCTGTCCGCTGCGCTCCATGCGGACCGCCCCGGTCGCCCGCGGCGAAGGGGCCCGACTGGCAGCCGCCGTCTCGCTGGTGCTCGCCTCGGCGAAGGTGCGGGACCACGTTGCGGACCGGGACGGGCTGTTGAAGCGCCGCCCGGTCGCCGCGGCCGCCCGCCGGGTCGCCGCGGGCTGGGACCGGGCCGGGGCGCGCACCGGTGCAGAGCTGGGGTTCGACACCGCGGTCCTCGTCGACGCCGTCGACCGGCAGACCGGCATCGAACAGCTCGCCGGGCCCGGCACCCCGCTCCTGACGGTCACCGAGCCCACCGAGACGGCCACCGCGGCGGCCTTCGCCCACGCCGCCGTACTCGCGGGCAGACCGCAGAACGCCGAGCCCCTCGCCGAGGCCGGCCGGCTCTTCGGGCGGCTCGCGCATCTGCTGGATGCCGTGGAGGACCAGGAAGCTGACGCTGCGTCGGGTGCCTGGAACCCGATCACCGCCACCGGTACCTCGCGCGCCGAGGCCCGGCGGCTGTGCGACGACGCGCTGCGTGGTGTGCGGCTGGCGCTGCGCGACGCGGAATTCACCGACGACAGGCTGACGCATGTGCTGCTCGCGCACGAACTGCGCCGTTCGGTGGACCGGGCCTTCGCTACGCAGACGTGCTCGCACCAGGCGGATGCGCAGTGCGCCGGCGAGGATCTGATGGACCGTCGGCAGACGCGGTCCGCCGCGAAGGTGCCGGGCGACGCGGCGGGGCTGCGGCAGACCGGGTCCTTCGGGCCGCCGACGGGCAATCCGTACGCGCCGAATCACCCAGGCAGCCCGTTCGGCCCGCCTCAGCCCCCGCCGGAGCCGCCGCGCGACCGGCGTGGGCTGATCACGGGATGCCTGGTGTGGGCGGGCCTCGCCTGCACCTGCCAGATGTGCTGCGGGACCTTCGAGGACCCGTGGAGCCGGCAGAGGCGCGAGGGGCTGTGCAGCCAGTGCGACTGCAGCGACTGCTGCGATGCGTGCGACTGCTGCAGCAACTGCGGGGACTGCTGCAGCTCCTGCGACTGCTGCGACTGCGGGTGCGACTGCTGAGCCACCTCCCGGGCGCGGCTCACCAGCCCCGGGGGGTCATGTGATCTCGGGCGGCGATATCTGCGAGGACTCGATCGCCGACGCGCCGATGCCCCACTTCTTCAGGATGCGGTCGTACGTCCCGTCCGCCTTGAGCCCGTTGACCGCCGCCTGGAAGGCCGGCGCCAGTGGGGTGCCCTTCTTGAACGCGAAGCCGACATCGAGCCGCTTGAACTCATTGAGGAAGCGCACGCTCTCCTGCTGGTCCACCGCGTAGCGCAACCCGTTGATGGTCGACATCACCACATCGCTGCGGCCCTGCTGGAGCGAGGCCCAGACGGCCGCCAGATCGGAGTAGGTCTTCACGTCGTACGGCTTCTTGCCCGCCTCGGCGCACCGGTGCTTGTTCTCCTCCAGCGTCACCTCGAAGGTGGTGCCCGCGGCGGTGCCCACGGTCCGGCCGCAGAGCTGGGTGAGATCGGTGACTTTCGCCAGCTTGCTGTCGCCGCGGACCGCGAAGCCCTGCCCGTCATTGAGGTACGTGACGAAGTCGATCGTCCTGCGGCGCTCGTCGGTGACCCCGAAGTTCCCCGTCCCCAGGTCGTACTTCCCGCTGCCCAGCGCGGGCAGGATCGCCTCGAAGGCGGCCACCTCGCGCTTCAGTTTCAGGCCCAGCGCCCTGGCCACGGCGTCCGCGACGTCGATGTCGGTGCCGGCCACGGTCTTCCCGTCGGGCAGATAGGTGGCGCCGGGCGGCGTGCCGACGCTGGAGGCGATGGTCAGCGTGCCGGAGGCACGGACATCGGCGGGCAGCAGCGCGGCCGCGGCGTTGTTCTTCTTCACCGACGACACGACGTCCCGCGTCGGGATCGTCCCCTTGGCGGATGCGGCCGGCGCGGCCGGCCCGGCCGCCGGATCGCCGGACCCGCACGCGGTGAGAGCGAATGCGGCGACGGTGATCAGCGCGAAGGCGGCGGTGTGCCGGGTACGGGGCATGAGGTGTGGTTCTCCAGGTTCGTCGACCGTGCGCGGGCAGCCGGGCAGCGCCGAGCGGCGCGCCACGGCAGCACGGCCACGGGCGGGGCGAAGGAAGTGCGGAAGAGGCGCGGAACGGCGAACAGCCTGAGGGGAGGGTGCAGCGATGTTGTGTACGTGAAGACGCGCAGGGAACGGTGCTCAGGCGCCGGACACGGCGCGAGGCACGGACGCGAGGAACCGCAGGGGGTCAGCTCAACAGGAGGAGGACCACACGCGACCGAAGTCGATGTGGGAGCGCTTGACCAGCCACTGCTGCGAATACATGCCCTCAGTGGAACAGGCGATCCACTGGTCCGTCAACTGAGCTGAGACGTATGGCTCACAGTGTGGACAGGCTTGACAATGCGTTGTGAACAGCGATTACCTCGAAGCGGATCGTGCTGAGGGACCCGGTCCACGTTGTGTTTTCCGTGAAGGCACGTCCCGTGCTCGATCTCTGCATCCACGGAGCCTTCGCATGTCTGCGCAGACAGATGCCTTCCCTCAATCACGCCCGGCCCCGCTCTCGAAGAACAGCGGCAAGGACAATGACGCCGACCACCTGCGGATCGTCCCGGTACGCCGAACAGGCCAGTGGACAGCGGCCGTTGTGGTCCTGCTGCTGCTCGCCCTGGCGCTGAACTCCGTCATCCGCAACGACGCCTTCCAGTGGGACGTCGTCGGCGACTACTTCACCACCGCCTCCGTCCTGTGCGGCCTCGGCCTCACCCTCTGGCTCACCGCCCTCGTCATGGCGCTCGGCTTCGCCCTCGGCACCCTGCTGGCCGTACTCAGGCTCTCCACCAACCGCGTGCTGCAGTCGGTCAGTTGGGGCTATGTGTGGCTCTTCAGATCCACCCCGATCCTGGTCCAGCTGCTCTTCTGGTTCAACATCGGCGCGCTCTACCCGGAGGTCCTCGGCGTCCGTACGGTGAATCTCCTCGGGCCCGTCACGGTCGCCGTCATCGGACTCACCCTGCACGAGGCCGCGTACGCGGCCGAAGTGGTCCGCGGCGGCATCCTGTCCGTCGAGCACGGACAGATCGAGGCTGCACAGTCGCTGGGCCTCGGCGCCTGGCGCCGGTTCCGCCGGATCGTGCTGCCGCAGGCGATGCGCTCCATCGTCCCGCCCGCCGGGAACATGCTGATCGGCACCCTCAAGGGCACCTCGATCGTCAGCATCATCGCCGTGCAGGACCTGCTGTACTCGGTGCAGCTCGTCTACCACCGCACCTACCAGGTCATTCCGCTGCTGCTCGTCGCCACCCTCTGGTACGTGGTGGTCACCTCGCTGCTCAGCGTCGGCCAGCACTACATCGAACGGCACTACGCCCGTGGCACGGCGGGTGCCCGATGAGCGACGGGCCGGCCCTCGTCATCGTCGGCGCCGGACCGCGCGGCACCGGCCTCATCGAGCGCATCGCCGCCAACGCCCCCGAGCTGTACGAGGGCCGGCGGCTGGACATCCATCTCATCGATCCGCACCCGCCCGGCGGCGGCCGGATCTGGCGGCACGACCAGTCCCCGCTGCTCTGGATGAACTCCATGGCCGAGGACGTCACCATGTTCACCGACGACACGGTCCAGCAGGAGGGGCCGATACGACCGGGGCCCGCCCTGCACACCTGGGCGGCCGACGTCCGTGAGGGCCGGGTCGCCCTCAATGCCGAGCCCGAACTCCTCGCCGACATATGGGCATTGGGCGACCAAGACTTCCCCAGTAGACGGCTGCAGAGCGCCTATCTGGGATGGGTGTACGAGCAGGCGGTGGCCGCACTCCCGGCGGGCATCACCGTGCATGAACACCGCGGGCACGCACTGCGCGTCACCGGGCAGCGCAGCGGCCGTCAGGATGTCTGGCTGGAGGGCCGCGACGAACCGCTGACCGCCGACCTCGTCGCACTCACCATCGGGCACCTCGATGCCGAACCCGCCCCCGAACAGAACGAGTTGACCGAGTTCGCGGACCGGCACGGGCTTGTCCACCTGCCGCCCGACTTCACCGCCGACAGCGACCTGACCGCCCTGCCTGCCGGTGAACCGGTCGTCGTCCGGGGCTTCGGGCTCGCCTTCATCGATCTGATGGTGCTGCTCACCGAGGGACGCGGCGGACGGTACGAGAACGGCGAGTACCTGCCCTCCGGCAAGGAGCCCGTGCTGCACATCGGATCGCGGCGCGGTGTCCCGTACCACTCCAAGATCGGCTACGGCTGGCAGGGCGAGCGGCCGCCACTGCCGCGCTTCCTCGGCCCGGACCGGACCGAAGAGCTGCTGAGCCGGCCCGGCCCGCTCGACTTCCGGCGTGATGTGTGGCCACTTGTCGACAAGGAGCTCGGATACGCCCACTATCATCGGCTCTTCACCGCCCATGCCGAGCGCACGACCGTCGACTGGCAGGTCTTCGAGGAGAAGTACGCGGCCGCCGACCCGGGCAGCCCCGAACTGCGCGCTCTCGTCGCCGCTGTCCCCGACCCCGCCGACCGGCTCGACCTTGCAGCGCTCGACCACCCGCTGGACGGGGTGCGCCACCCGTCGTACGACGCACTCCAGGACGGTCTGCGCGACTACATCACCGCCGACCTCGACCGCCGCCACGACCCTGCCCACAGCGAAGACCTCGCCGTCTTCCTCGGCCTGCTCTCCGTCTACGGGCAGTTGATGCGGCTCGGTGACATCGGCGGCTGGTGGCACGGCTTCTTCAGCTACCTCGCATCCGGTCCGCCGGGACCACGGCTGCACCAGCTGCTCGCCCTCTCCCGGGCCGGGGTCGTCCGCTTCCTCGGTGCGGGGATGACCGTCGAGGCGGACGAGGAACGGGGCATCTTCCGGGCCGGCAGCGCCACTGTGCCGGGGGAGTGGATCGAGGCCCGCACACTGGTCGAGGCCCGGTTGCCGGATCCGACACTGGAGCGCACCCGCAGTTCGATCCTTCAGGCGCTGTACGAGGACGGAGCCGCCGCCACCGCCACCGGACTGCTCTCCGTCGACCCCGACGACGGCCGGATCCTGGGCCGCGACGGCCGCCCGCACCCGCGGCGCTTCGCCCTCGGCCCGCACACCACCGCACGGGTGAGCGGCGCCTTCACCCGGCCGCGCACCGGCGGCCCGGCGTTCCGGCAGGACGACGCCACCGCACGGACGGCGCTGGCGTTCCTCCGCGACCTGCTCTGTAGCGACGGCGACGGCCGCGGCGACCGAACAGCCGGCAGCGACCGCCGCAGCGCCTGACCGCGGCACCGTCCCCCCGAATCCCCTTACCCCCGTAGCCCGTATCCCAAGGAACCCTCATGTCGCTCACCAGCGATCCACCCGTCGACGAAGCGACTGGTCCACGGGCCGATGACGCTTCCGCCATCGACTACGGCGCGCTCACCGTCGTCCCCGTACGCCACCCCTGGCGCTGGGCCGCCGTCGTCGCCACTGCCGTCCTGCTAGCCCAGTTCCTGCACGGTCTGGTCACCAACCCCGGCTGGGAGTGGGACGTCTTCGCCCGCTTCTTCACCACCGAGACCATCCTCAAGGCCGTCTGGATCACCCTCCAACTGACCTTCTACGGAACGGTGCTCGGCTTCGCGCTCGGCATTGTGCTCGCCTTCATGCGGCTGTCGGCCAGTCCGTTCCTCGGCGCGGTCGCCTACGCGTACATCTGGGCGTTCCGCTCCATCCCGCTCATCGTCCAGCTGCTCTTCTGGTTCAACCTCGCCTACCTCTACAAGGAGTTGCAGTTCGGCATCCCGTTCGGGCCCGGCTTGTTCTCCTTCGACACGATGAACCTCGTCGGTGCGATGAGCGCGGCCGTCCTCGGGCTCGCACTGCGCCAGGCGGCCTACGCGGCGGAGATCGTCCGCGGTGGCGTACTCGCGGTGGACAGCGGCCAGTTGGAGGCGGCCGCCGCGCTCGGGATCCCCCGGCACCGGCAGCTGTGGCGGATCGTGCTGCCGCAGGCGATGCGTTCCATCCTGCCGAACGCCGCCAACGAGATCATCTCGCTCTTCAAGGGCACCTCGATCGTCTCCGTGATGGCGATCGGCGAACTCTTCTACCAGGTGCAGGTCGTCTACGGGCGCAACGGCAGGGTCGTGCCGCTGCTGATGGTCGCCACCGTCTGGTACATCCTCCTGACCACCGTGCTCTCCGTCCTCCAGTACTACGTCGAACGTCACTACGCCAAGGGGGCCGCGCGATGAGCGCCACCACTACCGATCCCGCGGGCGCCGTCCCGGACGCCATGGTCGAGATCCGCGCCGTGCACAAGAGCTTCGGCACTCTCGAAGTCCTGCGCGGCATCGATCTGTCCGTACGCGCCGGAGAGGTGACCGTCGTCCTCGGCCCTTCCGGGTCCGGCAAGTCCACGCTGCTGCGCACCATCAACCACCTGGAGAAGGTCGACAACGGCTGGATCAGCGTCGACGGCACCCTGGTCGGCTACCGCAGGGACGGAAACAAGCTGTACGAGCTCCGCGAGCGCGAGGTGCTGCGCCAGCGCACCCGGATCGGCTTCGTCTTTCAGAACTTCAATCTCTTCCCGCACCTCACGGTCCTGGAGAACATCATCGAGGCGCCGGTCTCCGCCCTGCGCCGCCCCCGCAAGGACGCGGTCGCCGCTGCCGAGAAGCTCCTCACCCGGGTCGGGCTCGCCGACAAGGCAGGGGCGTACCCGAAGCAGCTCTCCGGCGGGCAGCAGCAGCGCGTGGCCATCGCCCGCGCGCTCGCACTCGAACCGAAGCTGCTGCTCTTCGACGAGCCGACCTCGGCGCTCGACCCCGAACTGGTCGGCGAAGTCCTCGATGTCATCAAGGACTTGGCACACGGCGGCACCACGATGATCGTCGTCACGCACGAGATCGGCTTCGCCCGTGAGGTCGCCGACACCGTCGTCTTCATGGATGAGGGACGGATCGTCGAGCAGGGCGCCCCCGCCGACGTACTCGACCGTCCCGAGCATCCGCGCACCCGCGCCTTCCTCTCCAAAGTCCTGTGACCCCTTCCCTGTCCTTCGCCACTCCTTCGGCATCGTCTGCAAGGAGCACCCACGTGTCCGTCCGCCGTACCCTCGCCGCCACCCTCGCCACCCTGACCGCCACCGGACTCCTCACGGCCTGCGGTACGAGCGACGCCGCCACCGACGAGATCGCCCCGAAGGGGCAGCGGGGCACCGGCATCAACATCGGGCCCGACCAGCACCGGATCACGGAGAAGAAGATCGACGCCATCTCGGCGAAGGTGCCGGCAGCCGTCCGCGAACGCGGCACGCTGCGGCTGGGCGCGAGCGCCGACGCCTCGCCGCCGCTCGGCTTCTACGCCACCGACGACAGGACCCGGATCGGCTCCGAGATCGACATGGCGACCCTGATCGCCGACACGCTCGGGCTGAAGCCCGAGTTCGAGGAGGTCTCCTGGGAGAACCTCTTCGTCGGCCTCGACAGCTCCAAGTTCGACGGAGTCCTGTCGAACGTCACGGTCACCGAGGAACGCAAGGAGAAGTACGACTTCGCGACCTACCGGCTCGACAACATCGCCTTCGAGGCCAAGAAGGGCTCCGGCTGGAAGGTGAAGGGCCCCAAGGGCGTGGCGGGGAAGACCGTCGCCGTCGCGTCCGGCACCAACCAGGAGAAGATCCTCCTCGACTGCAGTCCGGCCGGATCGACGGCTATCTCGGCCCCAGCCCGTCGGTCAACTACCACGTGGCGTCGGCCGGCCAGTCCGAGGTCGTCGGCACGCTGTCGGGCGGCGGCGACGGGCTCCAGGGGAAGATCGCCGCCACCACGAAGAAGGACAGCGGCCTGGTCGAGGCGTACGCGGCCGCCATCGACCACATCATCGACGACGGCTCGTACGCCAAGGTGCTGAAGCGCTGGGGGCTCTCCAACGAGGCCGTCGAGAAGTCGGAGATCAACCCGCCCGGCCTTCCCAAGCCCAAGAACTGAGCCCGAGAGGTACGCACCGCAATGTCTGCCACCACCGCTCTTCATCTGGCCGCCGAGATCGGCGGCCCACCCCACTACGTCGCCCGGCACTACGTCGAGCTCGCCCGGCTCGCCGAGCGCGGGACACTCGACTTCGTGACCCTCGGCGACTCTTTCGCCCGCCCCGGGCTCGACGCGCTCTCCGTGCTCTCCCGGGTCGCCCCCGCCACCCGCAGGATCGGGCTGGTGCCGACCGTCACCACCACCCACACGAGCCGTTCCATGTCTCGTCCGCCGTGGCCACCCTGGACTGGGTGAGCCGCGGCCGGGCGGGCTGGAGCGCCGAGGTGTCGACGACCGATGCCGAGGCCCGGCTGTTCGGCCGACGGTCCGCCGCACCTGCCGCCGAGCTGTGGCGCGAGGCGGGCGAGACCGCCGATGTCGGCGCCCGGCTGTGGGACAGCTGGGAGGACGACGCGGAGATCCGGGATGTCGCCACCGGCCGCTTCATCGACCGCGACAAGCTGCACTACGTCGACTTCGAGGGCGCGACGTTCACCGTCCGCGGACCGGCCATCGTGCCCAGGCCCCCGCAGGGCCACCCGGTCACTGTGATGGACGGGACGGGCGGACCGAGCCAGGAGGCCGCCGCGCGCCACGCCGATGTCGTACTCGTACGGGCCACCGGGCCCGAGCAGGCCGCGGGCATCCGGGCCGACGTACGGCGCCGCGCCGCGGCGTTCGGTCGCGACCCCGACACCCTGCGGGTGCTGGTCGCGCGCACCGTCGACCTCGGGGACGCCGAGACCGCGCCGGAGCCCGGTCTGGAGAGCGGACCGCCGCTCTCCGCCGGGGGCTCGTACTACCGGGGCGGCCCGGTCGACCTCGCCGAACTGATCGCCCAGTGGCACCGGGCCGGAGCCGTCGACGGCTTCCACCTCATGCCCATCACACCGGAGCGCGATCTCGAACGGATCGTCAACGGAACCGTCGCCCTGCTCCAGCACCGCAGCCTGTTCCGTACCTTCTACCCGGGGGGCACGCTCCGCGAGCACCTGGGACTGGCACGCCCGGCCAACCGATACGCCCTCGCGGAGGGACGAGCATGACCGCACCGACGCAGAAGCAGATGCATCTCGCCGCCCACTTCCCCGGCGTGAACAACACCACCGTCTGGACCGACCCCCGCTCGAAGAGCCAGATCGACTTCTCCTCCTTCGAGCACCTCGCCCGCACGGCGGAGCGCGGCAGGTTCGACTTCTTCTTCCTCGCGGAGGGGCTGCGGCTGCGCGAGCACAACGGGCGGATCCACGATCTGGACGTGGTCGGCCGACCCGAGTCCCTCACGGTGCTGAACGCCCTGGCCGCCGTCACCGACCGGCTCGGCCTCGCCGCCACCGTCAACGCGACCTTCAACGAGCCGTACGAACTGGCGCGCCGCCTCGCCACCCTCGACCATCTCAGCGACGGCCGGGCCGCCTGGAACGTCGTCACCTCCTCCGACGCCTTTACCGGGGAGAACTTCCGGCGCGGCGGCTTTCTCGACCGGGCCGACCTCCACCAAGTTCTCGGCGTCGCTCGAACAGGGGGGACCCCCTACACCCGGGCCGCGGAATTCGTCGCCACCGCCCGCGAACTGTGGGACACCTGGACCCCCGACGGAACCCCGCGCCCGTTCCGTCACCAAGGACAGCACTTCACCATCGAGGGCGAGTTCACCGTCCCGCGCTCCCCGCAGGGCCACCCGGTCGTCATCCAGGCCGGGGACTCACCGGAGGGCCGCGAGTTCGCCGCATCCGCCGCCGATGTCATCTTCACCCGGCACGGCACCCTGGAGGCGGGCCGCACCTTCTACACCGACGTCAAGGCGCGGCTGGCGAAGTACGGCCGGCGGCCCGACGATCTGAAGATCATGCCCGGGGTCACCTTCGTCCTCGGCGAAAGCGACGCCGAGGCGCAGGAGCGGGCGGCCGGGATCCGCCGTCAGCAGATCTCCCCGCAGAACGCGATCCTCGCCCTGGAACAGGTCTGGGGCCGCGACCTCTCCGCGTACGATCCCGACGGGCCGCTCCCCGAGATCGACCCGGACCCCGATTCCGGGCTGGTCCAGGGCCGGGTCCGGATCGGCGACCCGCTCGCCGTCGCGGCCCGCTGGCGCGCGCCGTCCGAGGCCAAGGGACTGTCCATCCGGCAGACGGTCATCCAGACGACCGGGCGGCAGTCGTTCATCGGCAGCCCGGAGACGGTTGCGTCGGAGCTCATCGAGTTCGTCTCGACCGAAGCGGCCGACGGCTTCATCCTCGTACCGCATCTCACCCCGGGCGGCCTCGACGACTTCGTCGACCAGGTCGTCCCGCTCCTCCAGGAACGCGGAGCCTTCCGCTCCGAATACACCGGTTCCACTCTCCGGTCCCATCTCGGGCTGGCCGATCCGGTAAGGAAGGATTGATCGCATGAGTACGGACGCACCACAGATACAACAGGCGGAGCAGGACTGGCTCCGCTGGCACAAGGAGCGCAGCGCCACGGTCTCGGCACCGTACGGACCGCTTTCCCTCACCGGTACCCACTGGCTCGCCGACCACCCGGAGGGTCGAATTCCGGCCGTTCCCGGGCAGTGGCGGGCGGACGGCGACGAGCTGGTGCTCACGGCCACCGCCGAGGACGGGCTCACCGTCGACGGGAAGCCCTTCACCGGCGAGGTGCGGCTCACCGCGGACGGCGGCGCGATCGACGCCTCCCGCGTCGCACACGGCGAGCGGCGGCTGGTCGTGCTGATCCGCGAAGGGCTGTGGGCGGTACGGGACTTCGACCCGGACTCCGTGGCGCGGAAGGCTTTCCGGACCATCGACGCGACGCCGTACGAGGCACGCTGGGCGCTGACGGGCACCTTCCGTCCGTACGACACCACCCGCACGGTCCGGGTCGAGAACGCCGACGGAGTCGAGCGCGGGCTCGGTCTCGGCGGCGAGATCGCCTTCGAGGTGGAGGGCACGGAGCACACCCTCCAGGTCGCGGTCGAGCAGGACGGCTCGCTCTGGGCGGTCTTCGCCGACGCCACCAGCGGGGACAGCAGCTTCCGCTTCCGTTTCCTGCGGCCCGCCGCCCCGGCCGAGGACGGCAGTGTGACGGTCGACCTCAACCGCGCCCTGCTGCCGCCGTGCGCCTTCGCCGATCACTTCGTCTGCCCGTTCCCGCCCCCGGGCAACACCCTTCCGGTCGCCGTCGAGGCGGGGGAGCGGAACCGGATCGACCACTGACCCACTGCACCACCGCGTCACCGTCCCATCCGACCGGATCGGGCCCCGGCAGCCCGTGTGCTGCCGGGGCCTGCCGCGTGCGCGGGACGGCGACCTCAGGCCAAAAGGCCCTCTTGCGCCAGAAGTTGACGCCTTGAATACTCCCGAGCAGCGCTTGTCAGGAGCACGTCGTATCCGGAATGCGGACCACGGCCGTGCGCCCGACTGCGCCTCACGGGTCCGACCACCCCACGGGCGGACCCCCGTTTCCCCTCGGGAGGAATCAGAAGTGAGGATCAAGCGCACTACCCCCCTCAGCGGCACGGCGAGACGAAGCAGGGCCGTCGCGATCGCCGCAGGCCTCGTCGCTGTCGCCGCACTCGCCGTACCCAGCGCCCACGCCAACTCCACCGGGACGTTCAGCGCCAACCAGCTCACCGCCGCGAGCGATGCCGTGCTCGGCGCGGACATAGCCGGCACCGCCTGGAATGTCGACCCGGCGACCAAGACCCTGATGGTCACCGTCGACAGCACGGTCTCCCGGGCCGAGATCAACCAGATCAAGAAGTCCGCGGGAGCCAACGCCGGCGCTCTGCGGATCGAGCGCACGTCCGGCACGTTCAACAAGCTGCTCTCCGGCGGCGACGCCATCTACGCGCCCGGCTGGCGCTGTTCGCTGGGCTTCAACGTCCGCAGCGGCAGCACCTACTACCTCCTGACCGCCGGTCACTGCACCGATGGCAACCCGCCGTGGTACACCAACTCGTCGAACTCCACAAGCATCGGCCCGACGGTCGGATCGAGCTTCCCGACCAATGACTACGGCATCGTGCGGTACGACAACGCCTCGGTCGCCCACGCGGGCACCGTCGGCAGCCAGGACATCACCAGCGCGGCCAACGCCACGGTCGGTATGGCCGTCACTCGCCGCGGCTCCACCACCGGCATCCACAGCGGGACCGTCACCGGTCTCAACGCCACCGTCAACTACGGCGGCGGCGACATCGTCTACGGCATGATCAAGACGAATGTGTGTGCGGAGCCCGGCGACTCCGGCGGCCCGCTCTACTCCGGCACCAGGGCGATCGGACTCACCTCGGGCGGCAGCGGCAACTGCAACTCCGGCGGTACGACGTACTTCCAGCCGGTCACCGAGGCGCTCAGCGCATACGGCGTCAGCGTCTACTGACGGCCGGCACCCCGCGCACCATCTCGAAACCGCGTTCGGCAACGCAGGAGCCCCCGCCCGAATTCCGGGCGGGGGCTCCCGTTCACCCCGCGGCTTTTGAGAGGATGTGGGGAGGACGGTCGCGCAGGAAAACGGGGGCGGATGCTGTGCCTTCCCGGAGGGATGCCCTCCGGGAACCCCCGGCTGACACTCCAGGGGGTTCCAGTCCGTGAAACGCATCGGAGTGACCGGCCATCGCAGCATCCCCGAGGAAGCGCACGCCCATGTACTGGCCGGGATACGAGCCGTGCTCTGCGGCCTCGACGGCTCCCTGGAAGCCCTCTCCAGCCTGGCCGTGGGCGCGGACCAGCTCTTCGCCGACCTGGCACTCGCCTGCGGGGCGGAACTGACCGTGGTCATCCCCAGCGGTGACTACGAGGCCTGCTTCGCCGACGGGCCCGAACTGGCCCGCTACCGAAGCCTCAAGGGCCGCGCGGCCCGCGAGGTCCGGCTGGACTTCCCGCACTCCACCGACGAGGCGTACTACGCGGCGGGCGCCTATATCGCCGACCACTGCGACCGGCTGCTCGCGGTGTGGGACGGCCGGCCGGCCCGCGGCTTCGGCGGCACGGGCGACATCGTGACGTACGCCCGGACGCTCGGCCGCCCGGTGACGGTGATCTGGCGCGACGGCGTCGAGCGCGCCTGATGCTACGTCGACTCACTGAGATGGCCTCACATGCGGTGCCGGGCCAGCCAGTCGGTGTGCTCGGGTGAGACGATGCGTTCGGTCTCGAAGACAGCGACCGGCCACTGTCGTTCGGTCAGACTGGTCTCCATCGCGGCCTGCATCGACTCCAGGTCCTTCTCGACCAGCGAGTGCGCGGAGATCAGCGGATGATGGCGGCGCATCTCGTTCCAGGCGAGGCAGGCGGCCGCTACCGCCGAGAACGCCCCTGTCAGAGCGAAGGACCGGGCGGCCCCGAACGTCTGCAGCAGGCTGAGCGTCAGCGCCGGCGTGGTCAGTGCGGCGATGGCGCTCGACCAGACGAGCGCGCCGCGCCGCGAAACCTGCTGGCGCCTGCGGTACCAGCGCCGTTGTTCGATGAGCCGGTCCCGTACGTAGGTCTCCTTGCGGACCGTGAACGCCCTGCTTCGTAACTCCCGCATGGACTCCGTTATGAGCCCGCTGCCGGCATCGTTCATCTCGTCCCGGGGGTCCTCCCAGCCGACCTTCCTGAGCTCCTGCAGACCCTCTTCGAGCCGGTTGGCGAACACCGCTTCCGGGTGCTGGGTCCCGGTGTCGAACGGGGTGCCGTGCACGGCGTAGCGCCAGCACATCGATTTGATGAACTCGGCGGCGGAGCGGTTCAGTTGCCAATGCGACTTTGCTTTGCGTCGGGAAGCGACATACGTCGTGACCAGAACTCCGAAATAGGCCAACGCTCCGATGCCGTCGAGGAGTTGAAATGAGCCACCGATTCCGCCGTGCCAGGGCAGGGCTGCCGGCACGGCACCCACCACGAGCAGGATCAGCTGGCCGCGGGTCGTATTGACCGCCTCCCGCTGGCGTGCGATGGCGATGGCGTCCGTGTGGTGGAAGAGCGCCGGGAGGTCCTCGCTCCTGAAGACCATGGACTGGAGCGGTCCGGGAATCGCCGTCATGTTCACCCCGTCTGCAGTTTTGGACATGCTCGTTCAGCCAGGCGGATGGCCTGTCCGGTCCGGCCGGAAGCTCTGGAAGGCCCCTGTGCGATGCCCGGGACGCACGCATGCGTGGGCGGAGGCCGACCGGGTGCACGAGAGTAGAGTCGCGCGCCCGGACACTGCAATGGTGCCGTGGGCGTCGGCAGCTTCCCGTGGGCCGGATCTGCTCGCTCGTGCGATCCCAAGTGCTGTGGCATGGTTGGGCAACAGGCCTTTATTTCAGGCGAGTTGACTCTTGGGTGTCTTCGGGTCTCGCCTCTCGCTGGGGGAGCGAACGTGCAGGATGCGAATCAGGACGATGTGCAGTCGCCGGCCGGTGCCCAACGGAGGGTCCGGCGGAGCCCACTGCTGTTCACCACACCCCTCGCGCTCCTCGCACTGCTCACCGCGATCCTTCTCTGGGAAGTGATCCGGGCCAACATGGCGGACGGGGCGCGGTCGGCATGGCCGTGGCGCCTGCACCTGCTCGACATGGATGCCCTGGGCAGTCTGCTGGCCGTCGCCGGCGGAGCGGTCCTGGCCAGGGCGCAGTACGCCCGCACAGTGCGGCCGTACCTGGGCTGGCGCGGATCCTGGCAGAAGGGGTTTCTGAAGGGGGATGCATCCGGGTGGCGCGTCGGCGTGCTCAACGGCGGGCAGCACCTGGCCGTAGTCGACACCTGGGACTGTCGCCTGGTCCTGGCCGGACAGGCCGATTCCGCCAGTGCGCCCTGGGGCGACCTCGACGAGGCCGCGGCCCAACTGACAGCTGCCGGGCTTGTCGTCGCGCTGGACTTCCAGATCATCCACTTCGGTGCGGGCTTCCCTCTCGTGAGCACCGGAGGGTACGACACGGTGCTGATGGGTGCCTTCTCGAAGCGGTTCGTCCGTGACGTCGAGGCGTTGTACATACGGTTCAGGGTCACCGACGTCGTAGGTGACACCCACGAGCGCATCCTGGACTGCATGAAGGGGGCGAGGACGGACCTCAGTGCCCCGCTCGACTGAGATCCGGCAGGACCCGCCCGTCCTCTCGGTGGCCGCCGGTGCGGGGCGTTCGCGGACGGAACCGGCAGAACGTGGCGCCGGGCGGGTGAACGGAGGGGAAGTGAACACGCGGCGTCGGTCAGCTGTCCTGAAGTCAAATCTGTGTACCTTTCGCCGTAATCGGGGTGGCGCATCGGCCGTCCTTGATGCAAGGGCGTCCCATCGGCCCGCGCACAGGCCGGCCAAGGGGGGAGCGCGATGTTTCGGAACTTGCTCGTGTCACCCCCTCCCGCCTGCGCTTTCTCTCCTCACTCCGACGGGGGAATGGCGAGTCGCGTTCCGTCTGGCCTAATGCTGTGTGACGGCTGCGTTTCGCACGACGTCGGCATTTGCCAAGCGCTGTCAGCGGAGTAAAGTCGTGCCGCCGGACACTGCATTTATGCAGTAGCCGGAAGCGTTTCAGTGTCCGGAACAATCCCATCAAGGACGGCCGTGAAGACCAACGAATCCACCTCATCCTTCGCCAATGCGAAGAGCCGTGTGCCGCTCGCCGAGATCGACTCCCGTGGTGCCGAAGCCACCAGGAAGCTTGATCGGGTATTCAGCACGTCAACCGGCCGCTCCACCAAGGCGTCAACCTTCAGCTCGGCTCTCTGAGTCGCGCCGTAAGGTCGCTAGACTGACGGAATGACAGGACCCCTGGTCCCCTTCCGCGAAATTGTGCTCAAAGTGCACAGCAGGTGTGATCTTGCCTGCGATCATTGTTACGTCTATGAACATGCTGATCAGAGCTGGCGTACCCGCCCTAAGGCAATCTCTGATGAGGCTATTTCGTGGACCGCTCAACGCTTGGCCGAGCATGCTCTGACGCATGCGCTGCCCTCCGTGTCAGTGATCCTGCACGGAGGGGAGCCTCTCCTGGCGGGCCCCGCGCGTCTGCGCCGCGTCTGCGAGGAGTTGACCTCGGCACTGAACGGCATCGCCGCTCTCGATCTGCGGATCCATACCAACGGCCTGCAGCTCAGTCCGCGCTATCTCGACCTCTTCGACGAGTTCGGGGTCAAGGTCGGCATCTCGCTCGACGGCGACCGGACCGCCAACGACCGGCACCGCCGGTTCGCCGACGGACGCACCAGTCACCCCTTGGTCCTCCGAGCCGTCGAGCTTCTGCGCCAGGAGCGCTACCGCCACCTCAATCTCGGCCTTCTGTGCACGGTCGACATCCAGAATGATCCGCACGCGGTGTTCGACGCCCTGGCCGAACTCGAACCGCCGCTCATCGACTTCCTTCTTCCGCACGCCACCTGGGACCAGCCGCCGCCGCGTCCGGACGCATCGCCCACGGCCTATGCCGACTGGCTCCTCGCGATCTTCGACCGCTGGAGGGAACGGGGTCGGCCGGTGCCGGTGCGGATCTTCTCCTCGGTCCTGTCCAGCCTGAGCGGTGGCCCCAGTCTCACCGAGTCCCTGGGCCTGGCCCCCACCGACCTCGTCGTCGTCGAGACCGACGGACAACTGGAACAGGTGGACTCACTCAAGAGTGCCTACGAAGGTGCGGCCTCCACCGGGTTCGACGTCTTCACTCACGCCTTCGACGAGGTCGCGGCCCATCCCGGGGTCCAGGCGCGGCAGCTCGGACTGGCCGGGGTCAGCGAGACCTGCCGCCGTTGCCCTGTCGTACGTTCGTGCGGCGGAGGGCTCTACACGCACCGCTACCGTTCGGACAGCGGATTCGACAACCCCTCGGTGTACTGCGCGGATCTCGAAGCACTGGTGCAGGGCATCGAGGTGCGGACGGCTGCGGAAACCGAGTCGGCCGCGGTCGCGGAGCCGTACCAGTTGATCGCAGCAGACCAGGACCTGACGCGCACTCTGCTCGCCCGGCTCCACGCAGACCTCGACGGCCGGGGCGGGGAGCGCTGGGCCGAGGCCTGGGAGCTGGTGCAGGCCTTGGAGGGGACAGAGGCGGGCGCCGCCGGCCTGGACGGTGTACTGGCTCATCCCTACACCCGCACCTGGTTGCTCGATGCGCTGGACGCCGTGTATGCCGAACGGCCCGGAGCCGACCGGGCGGCGCCGCTGCGGCTGTCGTCGTCCGTGGCCGCTGCCACCGTACGCGCTGGACTCGAACGGGACGTCCCCGTCGCCTACCGGGACGGGAGTATCTACCTTCCTGCTCTCGGAGAGGTGAGGATCGGTGGGCCGGGGGAGCACGGCAATGTCCTCGTACGCGCCACCGGTGACGGATTCCTGATCCGGCGGGAAGGGCACGCCGCCGAACGGCGGATCGTACGGAACTCGGCGGAGGAGCCCGGCTGGCTTCCGGTGCGCCGCGTGGGTGGCGACGGGGCGCCCGGCTTCCTGCTCGACGATCTCGACCCGTACCGCGACTGCTTCGGTACGCCCGTCGCTCCCCGGCTCGGGCAGTCCGAGGCCGATGCGTGGAGCGCGCGCCTCGCCGGGGCCTGGGAACGGCTGATGGCGGTCGTACCGGATCAGGCGGACGAGATGGCGCGCAGCCTGATCGTGCTGACGCCACTCACCACCGGACACCCCGTGGTAGGGCGGCACGGCTACGGAGCGTTGGGGATCCGGGTGGACGCGGATGGCGGGGAACCGGCGCTCGGTCTGCTCCGCGGATTCCGGCGGGCCAAGCTGAGGGCTCTTGTCGATGTCACGGATCTGTACGCGTCGGACGGAGCCTGGGACCATCGGACGCCCTGGCAGGAAAAGTCCGTTCCCTTCTCACGACTGCTGTCTTCGACCTATGAGCGGGTGGGACTCGGGCTCTTCGACCCCCGGTTCCTGGACGGAGTGCCGCAGGCACTCGACACACTGGAAGCGGCGGCCGAACTGACCATCGACGGAAAGCAGCTCCTGACCGCAGTGCGAAAGGAGATCAGCGGCACACACGGGACATCCGGGAAGAACAGTTGCAAGACTGGTTCGATCAAGAAGCTGATTGACCGGACGTAAGGATGGATGACTGAAAAGCAGCGGTGAATGACCGAACGCCATGGGGGTGGAGCAAGGTCCGCTCCGGAATGATGAATTCGCTCGCATTCTCTCCATACTCCTCGGATGCGAGTGCTCACACAGGACGGGGGTCGTGTGCACGCATCACCGCAAGCGCGAGCGGCGGACCATCGGCCGTACTTCTTCTTGAGCTATGCGCATACACCGGGGTACGGCGGTGGAACGGACCCGGATATGTGGGTCGAGCGACTGTTTCAGGATCTCTGCGGCCACGTAATGGCCATGACCGACCTCCCGGCGGGTGCCTCCGCCGGGTTCATGGACCGGGAGATACGGTCCGGCGAGGGGTGGTCGGAACGTCTCGGCAGCGTGCTGGCCACCTGCCGGGTGTTCGTTCCGCTCTTCTCGCCGCGCTACTTCGCCAGCGAGATGTGCGGAAAGGAGTGGCACGCTTTCGAACAGCGTGCCATCGCCCACCGGGCCCGCAGCAATCAGCCGGCCGAGGCGATCGTGCCCGCTCTCTGGGTTCCGGTTCCACCGAACCAGCTGCCCGGGCCCGCAGAACGGCTGCAGTTCAACCACCGTGATTTCGGGGACCGTTACGTCAGCGACGGCCTCTACGGGCTGATCAAACTCAGGCTCTTCGCCCAGGAGTATGAACGGGCTGTCTATGAACTTGCGAAACGTATCGTCAGCGTCGCGGCCACCGCCCGGATCGAAGTGGGTCGTCCCGTCGACTACCGGCTGGCCCCCAGCGCCTTCGGCTCGCTGAGCAGTGGTGCCGGTGCACCCCGCCCGATGAAGGTGACCATCGTGGCTCCCACCCGGCACGACCTGCCCGAGGGGCGCAGCGCCGACTACTACGGAGACAACCCGCAAGACTGGAACCCTTATCACCCGGCCTCCGTACGTTCTCTGGCTTATGTCGCCGAGGACCTGGTGCGTGCCCTCAACTATCAGGCCACCATCACCTCCTTCGACGAGGAGTCCGGCCACGCGGAGAGCAAGGGGCCACCGAACAGACCGGAGATCCTGGTCGTCGACCGCTGGGCGCTGATGGACGAGGACCGACGCCGCAGACTCGCAGCCTTCGACGCCGAGAACCGCCCATGGGTGACCATGGCGGTGCCCTGGAACCGCGAGGACCCCCAGAGCAGAGCCGCCGAAGCCGAGCTGACCGAGAAGCTCGAACAGACCATGCCGTCCAAGATTCGCCAAGGGCGCGCCTTTTGCCGCGCCGCGGCAAGGGGAGTGCCGAGCATGGACGCCTTCGGACAGGTCCTGCCTCAGGTCGTGGAGGCGGCGGCCCAGCAGTATCTGCGCCACGCGGCGGTCTATCCGCCGGCGACGGGCGGCGGCCACACTGAACGGGCACGACTGATGGGGCCCATGGGCAACACGCAGTTCATACCGGACATGCACGACCCTGCGACGGATGCGGAGGACGTATGACGGCCGGGCGTGACGGACGCATCGTCACTTTCTACTCGTACAAAGGTGGTACCGGGCGCACGATGGCCCTGGCCAACACTGCCTGGATCCTGGCTGCCAACGGCAAACGGGTACTGGCCGTCGACTGGGACCTGGAGGCGCCCGGGCTCCACCGGTTCTTCCATCCCTTCCTCGACCCGTCGACACTCGGTGCCACCACCGGTGTCATCGACCTGATCACCGAGTACGCCTGGGCCGCGACCAGTCCGGTCCAGCGCGCCGACGACTGGCACCGCGACTACGCTCGCATCCAGCCGCACGCCGTCTCCCTCGCCCCGGAAGCGCTCGGCTGGGAGTTCCCGCAAGGGGGCACCCTCGACTTCGTTTCCGCCGGGCGCCAGAACCGCGAATACTCCGCGACCGTCTCCACCTTCGACTGGGACAACTTCTACGACCGGCTCGGCGGCGGGCACTTCTTCGACGCCCTGCGCGACGACATGAAGGCCAACTACGACTACGTCCTCATCGACAGCCGGACCGGCCTCAGCGACATCGCCGACATCTGCACCGTCCACCTTCCGGACCTGCTCGTCGACTGCTTCACGCTCAGCGACCAGTCCATCGACGGTGCGGCATCCGTCGCCCGGCAGATCTCCGAGCGCTACACCGGCCGCCCCATCTCCATCTTCCCCGTCCCGATGCGGATCGACGAAGGCGAGAAGGAGAAGGCCGACGCGGGCCGGGCCCTGGCCCGACTGAAGTTCGACCGGCTGCCCCGAGACCTGTCCAGTGACGAACTCACCGCCTACTGGGGAGCGGTGGAGATTCCGTACCGTCCCTACTACGCGTACGAGGAGACCCTGGCCACCTTCGGCGACGAGGCAGGTCTGACCAACTCGCTGCTCTCCGCCTTCGAGCGGCTCACCGCCGTCATCACCGACCGGCAGATCACCTCCATGCCCCCCGTGGGGGAAGAAGTACGGCTCCGCATCCGCGACGCCTTCACCCGGCGCAGGCCCGCACTGCCCGCCGATCTCTTCCTCAACTATGTGGCGGAGAACCGGATGTGGGCCGACTGGATCGAATCGGTCCTCACCCGGGCAGGGTTCCGCGTTGTCCCGCGTGATGTCTCCGCCGAACGGGGCGCGGCCGACCCGGCGAACGCCGCGGCCGAGACCGCCACCCGTACCGTCGTCCTGCTCTCCAGCGCCTATCTCAAGTCCCAGCGGGCCGTCGGCCTGTGGGACAGGGCGGTCGCCGAGGACCCGGGCGGCGGCAGGCGTCAGCTGCTGCCACTCAGGGTCGGGGACGTACGCCTCTCCGCGCCCTACATCGACCGCAACCCTGTCGATCTCTTCCGGCTCGACGAGGTGCACGCCACCTCGGCGCTGTTGCGTGCCCTGGACCGCCCGGTGCAACTCGTCGACGGGGTCGCGCCGGGGCCCCGTTTCCCCGGCACCGTGCCGAAAATCTGGAACGCGCCGCCCCGCAACCCCGGCTTCACCGGCCGCTCCCTGGTCCTGGAGCGGATGCGCGACCAGCTCGGCGGCGGGATGGCCGTCGTACTGCCCCAGCCACAGACCCTGTACGGGCTCGGCGGCGTCGGAAAAACCCAGGTGGCCCTGGAGTACGTGCACCGCTTCATGGCCGACTACGACCTGGTCTGGTGGATATCCTCCGAGCAGACCGACGATGTGGTGGCCGGCCTCGCCGAACTCGCCGTCCGGCTCGGAGCCCAGGGCGGCGACGACATGGCCGCGGCCTCCCAGGAGGCCGTCGACCTGCTGCGCCGCGGAGTTCCGTCGGATCGCTGGCTGCTGGTCTTCGACAATGCCGACGACCCCGAACGGCTCAGGCGCTACTTCCCTCAGGGTGGTTCCGGTCACATCCTGGTCACCTCCAGGAACCAGACCTGGTCCCAGCACGGTGACGCACTGCCCGTCGACGTCTTCCTGCGGGAGGAGTCCATCGAGCACCTCCAGCGCCGCGCCCCGGGGCTGAGTGTCGAGGACGCCGCGCAGGTGGCTACCGCTGTCGGTGACCTGCCGCTCGCCGTCGAACAGGCGGCGGCCTGGATCGCGGAGACCGCCACCCCCATCGACACCTATCTGGAACAGCTCGCCCAGCAGGCTCCTCAGGTCCTGGCCCTCAACCAGCCCGCGGGCTACCCGGAACCCGTCGCCGCCACCTGGAACATCTCCATCCAGCGCCTCAAGGAGCGTTCGCCCGCTGCGGTGCGGCTGCTGCAGCTCTGCGCCTTCTTCGCCCCCGAGCCCATCTCGGGGGACCTCCTGTACAGCAAGGAGATGATCGAGGCGCTGAAGCCATACGACGCCTCGCTCCAGGAGAAGCTGGTGCTGGGACGGGTCATCCGGGAGATCGGCCGGTTCGCCCTCGCCAAGGTCGACCAGGTCTCCAACTCCATCCAGGTGCACCGCCTCGTCCAGGCCGTCATCCGGGCGCAGCTGAGCGAGGAGGAGCAGCGCGAAGCCCGGCATGTCGTCCACCGCATTCTGGCGGGTGCCCGGCCCGATGACGACGAGCCGATCGACAACCCGTTGACCTGGCCGCGGTTCGCCACCATCTGGCCGCACCTCGGCCCGTCCGATGCCCGCAACTGCAAGGAGCCCGAGACCCGCAGGCTCCTGATCGACCGAGTGCGCTACCTGTGGAAGCGCGGTGACTTCAGGACGGCCGGCACCCTCGGCGCCGAACTGCGCGAGGCATGGGGGGAGATGCTCGGCGAGCGGGATCTCCAGTACCTCTACCTCTGCTTCCACCTCTCCAACATCTATCGCTCGCGCGGACGCTACGTGGAGGCGAGGGAGCTCGACGAAATCACCCTCGCGCGTCAGCGGGAGGTACTGGGTTCGGAGCACCCGCACACGTACATGACCACCAGTAGCCTCGCGACGGACCTCGGCACGCTCGGCGAGTACGGCCGGGCGATCGAGCTGGCGACCGAAGCCACCGAGGGGTTCAGCCAGATCTTCCACGAAGCGCACCCCAGGACGCTGGCGGCGGCCAACAACCTGGCGCTGAATCTGCGCCTCGTCGGACAGTACGCCAGGGCCAGGGAGATCGATCAGGACGTCTACGACCGGCGCACCGAGGTGCTCGGCGCGAACCACCCGTACAGCCTGTCCTCCGCCATGAACCTGGCCCGCGACCTGCGGGACGTAGGACGATACGAGGACTCCGTCGGTCTGCTCAGCCGCACCTACGACAGTTACAAGGCGCACCTCGGGCGTGCCTTCCCAGGCACGCTGAGCGCGGCGAAGAGCCTGGCAGTGTCGCTGCGCAGGGCGGGCCGGCTGGAGGATGCCCGCAGACTGACGGTCGCCACCCGTGCCAGGTACCGGGCCAAGTACACCTCGGCCAACCCCGAATCGCTGGCCTGTGATCTCAATATGGCGGCCGACCTGTTCGCGGCCGGTGAGGCGATCGAGGCCAGGGACACAGCACAGGAAGTCGTCGACCAGTACATGAAGGTGCCGGGGGAGAAGCACCCGTACACCCTGGCCGCCCAGAACAACCTCGGCGTCTATCTCTCGGGGGCCGGTGCGGCGGAGGAGGCCGAGAAGCTGCTGACGCGGGTGGTCGCCTCAATGCGGGAGGTGTTCGGCCGCGAGCATCCGCACACGCTGTTCTGCGTCATGAACCTGGCCAATGCAACCGCGGACCTCGGTGGCCTCGACATCGTGCTGGAGACGGAGCGGCGGGTGTCCGCGCAGCTCCGGGAGGCCCTCGGGGCGCACCATCCGGAGACCTTGGCCATGGCGTCGAACATCGCTGTCACGCTCGATGAGATGGGGCGCAAGGACGAGGCGTTGCAGGTGCGGGCGGAGGTGGTCGAGGAGCTGACCCGACAGCTCGGCGACGAGCATCCGCTGACCAGGATCGCCCGGGACGACAGCCGGTTCCAGCGCGAACTGGAACCGATCACGATCTGAGCAGGCCGGGGCCCGCCGATGGCGGGCCCCCCCCCCGCTGAGGCCAGCAAAACCGCGGCGGTGTGAGTATAAACAAACAGGCAAATGAATAATAGGGGGAGGAAAGAGCTAACATAAAATATAGGCCCC